>JALVQH010000037.1 GCA_027031505.1 Campylobacteraceae bacterium
GATAACACCCTACGGCAATTTTGCTTAACGGGATAAGCAATATTGTTGTATTTTGCTGAATGAGATTAGCACTAATCATCGTTCCACTATGATTTTTGGGTTGTTTTCCGATTTTATTGCGGATAAATAGGAATATAATCCGTTTTATTTCGAGAATCCGGATCGGTACAAAATGAAGCTGAATGATACGGTTAATGCTGTTATCGAAGTGGATATCCCCTCCATCTTCAATATTCGATATGAGAAAATTGCCAACTTGAAAAAACTCGTAACCCTCATCTGCAATTCCGAGCCATTCAAGCTCAACATAAAAGAGCTGAGTCAAAAGACAGGGATTGATAGAGATACGCTCTATCTCTATCTTGATTATCTGCACAAAGGGAAAATCTTTAATGTCATTCGCGCTAAATCAAAAGGGGATAATATATTTTCAAAGCCGGACAAAATCTACCTGAACAACCCGAATCTCAACTTCAGCTACTGCGACGAAGCACGTACAGGAACCATTCGTGAAACGATCTTTGCGGCACTTTTGAATGTGGATCATTTGCTTGAGATACCAAAGAGAGGTGATTTTTTAGTGGATGATTCGTATCTTTTTGAAGTCGGAGGAAAAAAGAAAAGCTTCAAACAAATCAGTGATATCGCAGATTCTTTTGTCGTCTCAGACGATATCCAGGTGGGAAGTGGGAACAGAGTACCGCTTTGGTTGTTTGGTTTTTTATATTGAATGTCTGTATGATCGCCACTATCACCTGGATTTTCTTGCATTCGCTATGGCGAGTCCTGCGAAAATCCGCCTTGCGTATGAACAAAATTGCAGCATCAAACATTCAGACTATTTATTGGTGTGGTGATAAAAAGGGGCTGGGACTTCAGTCCCACGAAATACGCCGGCGTGTTTGGTTGGACTGAAGTCCAGGCCCCGGGAGTATGGTCTTACTTGTACCGGAACGTGATCCGGCCTTTGTCGAGGCTGTAGGGAGTCAGCTCGACTTTGACTTTGTCACCGGGGAGGATTTTGATGTAGTGCATCCGCATCTTGCCGGCGATGTGGCAGAGGATCACGTGGCCGTTGTCCAGCTCTACGCGAAACGTTGCATTGGGGAGGGCTTCGATCACTTTGCCGTCGATTTCGATTACGTCGTCTTTTGCCATGAGGTTCCTTTCGTGTATTCTTGTGAGCTTACGGCTCCGTCAGGATGACCGCCCGGCCATCCACCACAGCGACCTGGTGCTCGTAATGCGCCGTACGCAGACCATCCGCACTCTCCACCGACCAGCCGTCTTCCCGGACAACCGGATCGCTCTCGCGCTGGCAGATCATCGGTTCGATACAGAAAACCATGCCGTTTTTGATCTTGGGACCTTGCCTGGGGGTACCTTCAAGGTAGTTGGGAATACTCGGCTCATCGTGCGGAAGCCTGCCGATACCGTGTCCGGCATACTCCCGCAGCGGTACATATCCCCGATCGAGGATAAACTGTTCCAGCAAATGGGTCAGCTCCTTGAACCGCATCCCCGGTTTGATTGCTTTGATTGCCATGTCCAATGCATCTATGGAACACTGGATCAACGCCTCATCCTCTTCAGAGATGCGGCCGACAGGCATCGTGATCGCCGCATCACCATAATAACCGTCCAGTTTGCTGCCGATATCGATACCGAGGATATCTCCTTCCTGTACAACTGTGTCGGTCGGCACACCGTGGATGATTACTTCATTAAGAGAGGTACACACAGCAGAAGGGAATCCATAAAGCCCCTTGAAGGAGGGCTCAGCTCCCTGATCACGAAGGTACGCTTCACCCATCGCATCGATCTCTTTGAGGGTCATACCGGGCTGGATGGTTTGCTGAAGATATTGGAGGGTTCGGCTGACGGCCTGCCCCGCCTTGCGGAGCTTCTCGATCTCGGCCGGTTTCCGAAGAGCGATGGCCATCAGAGACCTACGTTGCCGAGGGTTTCGTACTGGCTCATGGTGCGCTGGGCTTCGATCTTGCGCATGGTATCGAGTGCTACCTGCACGACGATGAGTACCGACGTACCCCCGAAATAAAATGCCGCACCCATACCGTTGATCAAAATAAACGGCAGCGTCGAAATGAGACCGAGATAGATCGCCCCCCACACCGTCAGTTTGCTTGCCACATCGTTGAGGAACTCCCGCGTATGCTCACCGGGACGCACGCCGGGGATAAAGCCCCCCTGGCGTTTGAGGTTGTCGGCGATGTCTTTGGCATTGAACGCTATCGATGCATAGAAGAAAGCAAAAAAGACCACCAGGACAAACATGGTAACATTGTACACTACCCCGCCGGGAGCCAGTATGTCAGCTATCTTCGTGACATAGGGGTTGGTGCTTGCCTGAAGCAATGTCAACGGGAACATCAAGACGGCCGAAGCAAAAATTGGAGGAATAACGCCTGAGAGGTTCACCCGTACCGGAATGTAGTTCATCACCCGCTTGTTCTGGTTCTGCATGATGGTCTTGCGCGAGTAGCTGATGGGAACCCGACGTTCACCCAGCTCCACATAAATAATAACCCCAATCGTCAGCAGAATGATCGCCGCAATGGCAATCACCACAAGGAAACTCATCGTCCCGGCATTGACCGAGGAGATAGTGTTGCTGATCGCTGAGGGGATGCCCGAAACGATCCCCGCAAAAATGATCAAAGAGATCCCGTTACCGACCCCTTTCTGGGTGATCTGCTCTCCGATCCACATCAGCAGCATCGTACCGGTCAGCATCGAGAAGGTCGCCAATGCCACAAACGTCGTCGTATCGATCATCACGGCACTCTGCCCATGGCTTCCGGTCATACTTTGAAGCCCCAGTGAAACACCGATCGCCTGTACAACGGTAATGAAAATGGTAAAGTAACGGATAATCTGCATGTACTTCTGCATACCGTCACGCTCTTTTTTCATTTGGCCAAGGACAGGAAAAGTAGCCGCGAGGAGTTCCATGACGATGGAGGCAGTAATGTAGGGCATGATACCCAGAGAGATAATACTGAGGCGTCTGAGGGCGTTTCCGCTGAACATATTGGCCATGCCCAGCGCGTTGTTGGTGTTCTGGTCAAAAAAGTTTTTGATCACATCCATATCGACACCGGGAGTCGGGATGTACGCCAACACGCGGTAGGCAAAAAGAAACCCCAGCGTAATGAGGATCTTTTTGGTAAGCGTGTTCATGATCAGTTACCGCTGGTGGTGATCGCGTCGTCTTTGATCCTGGGCGCGAGATCTCTGGCGCTGGCGCCGATCAGTTTGACGCGTGTGACGTTTTTGCCCATCCTGTGAACCGACCGGATCGTCTCGAGGGTGATTTCTTCAAGCTCGGCAACCGCTTTGACCTTTTCGACATTGATAGCATACGGTTTCTCGACACGGGAAAAGAATCCCACTTTCGGAAGACGCTTATACAGAGGCTGCTGCCCCCCTTCGAATCCGCGCTTGCGGCTGTATCCGCTGCGGGATTTCTGGCCGTTTTGACCACGGCCGGCCGTTTTGCCGGTACCCGAACCCTGACCGCGACCGACGCGCTTGCGGCTGCGGGTGGAACCGGGAGCCGGTTGGAGATTGTGTAAACCCATTGAATGCTCCTTAACCTTTGATGCGAGTCAGCGCCTGAATCGTGGCTCTGACCAAATTGTTGGGGTTGTTCGACCCGATTGATTTGGCGATGACGTCCTTGATCCCGGCCAGTTCGATGACGGGACGTGCCGCTCCTCCTGCGATAGCACCGGTACCTTCCGATGCCGGTCGCAGAATGATGCGGCTGGCATTGAACTTGTGTTCAATGTCGTGAGCAATCGTGCTCCCTTTCAGATGGATCGTAACAAGGTTTTTAAATGCATCATCCACCGCCTTTTTGATAGCATCGGGTACCTCCTTGGCTTTGCCGTATCCGTACCCGACGGTTCCGTTGCGATCCCCGACAACAACCAGCGCGGTGAAACGGAAACGACGCCCCCCCTTGACGACTTTGGTGACACGGCCGATGTTGACAATCGCCTCTTCGAAATCTTCTCTGTTAATGTTTTCCATTCGCGCTCCCTTAAAACTTGATACCGGCTTCGCGGAGGGCATCCGCAAAGGAGACAATCACACCGTGGTAGAGGTAGCCGTTTCGATCAAAAACGATGGTCTCGATCCCGGCAGCTTTCAGCTTGTTCGCCAAATCGGCAGCCACTTTTCTGACGTCTTCGCGGTTGGCTTTCAGTCCCAGCTTGCGTCCGTCGGCGTACGCAAGTGTCGCACCGGCATCATCATTGATCGCCTGGGCATAAAAGTGCTTGTTGGAGCGGAAGACGCTCACGCGGGGCAGCTCGGCCGTACCGTGGATTTTGCCGCGCACCCGGCGTTTGCGCTGCATGGTGACGCGGTTTTTCTTTTTTTGAATACTTTTCAACATCTCATCGCTCCCTTACTTCGCGGCAGTCTTGCCGGCTTTGCGGACAATAACTTCATCGGTATATTTGACCCCTTTGCCTTTGTACGGTTCCGGCGGACGGAAGGCGCGGATCTCAGCTGCGGCTTGTCCAACGACCTGCTTCTCGTCCCCTTTAATGGTAATGATATTTTTGTCAACACTCACCTCCAGCCCTTCGGGGATCGTATAATTGATCGGATGCGAGAAGCCCAGCTGAAGTTCAAGCGTTTTGCCGCTGACGGCTGCACGGTAACCGACACCGTTGATCTCAAGCGACCTTGTAAACCCTTTGTCCAGCCCGATCAGCAGATTGTTCAACAGCGCCCGATAGGTGCCCCAATAAGCCGAAGATTGTTTGTCTGCTCCGTTACGGGTAAACATCACTTTGTTCTCTTTAATTTCTACGTTGACGCGACCATGCGTCTCAAGGCGCTTCTCTTTGTCCCCTTTCCTGGCGACAATCTCAGTTCCGTCCATACTGACTTCAATACCGCCGGGGATCGATACGGGTTCTTTACCTACACGTGACATGATCCCTCCTTACCAGATGCTGCACAGGACTTCACCGCCTGTACCGCGCTTGAAAGCTTCGTCATTGGGAAGCACCCCCTGTGAGGTCGAAACAATCAAAGTGCCGTAGCCATTTTTGAACCGTTTGATCTCATCTTTGCCTTTGTAAACCCGGCGTCCGGGTTTTGAAATTTTTTTGAGTTCATTGATTACCGTCATTCCGTCTTCGTCATATTTTAAAACCACCTTAACGTTTTTGATGGCTCCTTTTTCGCTCACACTGTAGCTCTCGAGGTAACCTTTCTCTACCAGAATAGAAACAATCGCCTCAATGGTTTTTGAGTACAGCAAGGTGGTGGTATCCAATTTGCGTTGCGCGGCATTTCGTATTCGAGTAAGAGAGTCTGCAATTGGGTCTGTCATCATCTGTTACTCCTTGTTACCAGCTTGCTTTGCGCATGCCGGGGATGAGGCCTTCAGAGGCCATTTTTCTCAAACATACACGGCAGATCCCGAAGTCGCGATAGACCGAATGGGGACGTCCGCAAATGTTACAGCGTGTGTACTCGCGCACTGCAAATTTTGCTTTGCGCTTCTGCTTGTTGATCATCGATTTTTTGGCCATTATTTTCTCCCTTTTGCAAACGGCATTCCCAGTTTTTCCAGCAGAGCAAAGGCGGATTTGTCCTCATCGGCACTGGTGACGATGGTGATGTTCATTCCGTGCGTTTTCATAATATTATCGTACACCACTTCGGGGAACATCAATTGCTCATCCAAACCGAAATTGTAATTACCGCGACCATCAAATCCTCTGCGGGAAACACCACGGAAGTCTTTGACGCGCGGCAACGCAATGGAGATCAGTTTGTCAAAGAAATTGTACATCTGCTCACCGCGGAGGGTTACCTTGATACCACTGGGGGCTCCTTCACGGGCCTTAAATCCTGCAACCGACTTTTTGGCAACGGTAATGACCGCTTTTTGGCCGGCGATCAGGCTGACAGTATCAGCCATATTCTGGATCAGCTTGCTGTCTTTGCCCTCTTCGCCGGCACCGACACTGATGACAATCTTTTCCAGCTTCGGGGTTTGCATGGGGTTGGCAATCTCCAGCTCTTTACGGAGAGCAGGAACGATTGTCTCGTATTTCTGCTTCATTCGGCTCATGGACTACCCCTCTACTTTCTTGACGTTGGAGATGTGGATTGGCATCTCTTTTTTCACAAATCCACCCTCTTTATTGGCCTCGCTCGGTTTGACCGCTTTTGTAGCGATCCTGACACCTGCGACGATGACAGCATCTTTCTGGGTCAATACCCGAAGCACCTCTCCGGTTTTGCCTTTGTCGTCTCCGGCGATGACCATCACCTGATCACCCTTTTTGATTTTAAATTTCTTTGCCATTACCATACCTCCGGTGCAAGTGAAACGATCTTCATGAATCCGGCATACCGTGTCTCACGACTCACCGGGCCGAAGATACGGGTACCGATGGGCTCTTTTTTGTCATCGATGATCACTGCGGCATTGTCATCAAAACGGATCAGAGAGCCGTTTTCGCGCTGAATCTCTTTTTTGGTACGTACGACAACAGCCTTGACCACTTTTCCTTTGGCGACTTTGCCGTTGGGGATCGCTTTTTTGACCGAAGCGACGATCACGTCTCCGACCGAAGCGTACCGGCGCCTGGAGCCGCCGAGAACTTTGATGCACATGATCTCTTTGGCGCCGCTGTTGTCCGCAACATTCAAACGGGTGAAACTCTGGATCATTATGCCTCTCCTCTCTTGGTGATTTCGAGCAGGCGGAAGCTTTTGTTTTTGGACAAGGGGCGGCACTCAATCGCCTGGATCGTATCGCCGACATTCACTTCGTTCTTCTCATCATGCACCAGGTATTTTTTGAAACGCTTCACTGTTTTATGATAGCGTGGGTGAAGCACCTTCCTTTCAACCAGTACCGTTGCCGTTTTGTCACCGGCTTTCTTGATAACTGTTCCTGATATAACGCGTTTTGGCATGCTCTATCCCTTACTTGTTTCTCGCGGCACTCAAAGCCGTCTGGATGCGTGCGATCTCTCTTTTAACCGCACGCAATTCGCTGGTATTGGTCAGCTGCATGGTCTTGAGCTTCGCCTTCAGCGTGAACAGCTCAAGCTTTTTCTCCTTGAGCAGATTCTCGAGGTCGGCAACGCTCTTCTCTTGAATATCAATATATTTCATTGCTGTCCTTTGTAGAAATGATCTTGGTCTTAAAGGGAAGCTTGTGGCGTGCCAGCGTCAGCGCGGCACGTGCCAAACTCTCTTCGACACCCGCCATTTCGAAAATGATCCGACCGGGCTTGATGTTCATCACCCATTTCTCGACACCTCCTTTACCTTTACCCATCCGGGTTTCAAGGGGTTTTTTGGTCAGAGGTTTGTCGGGAAAAACCCGGATCCATGTTTTTCCGGTACGGCTGATTTTTCGCGTCATGGTAATACGGGCTGCTTCGATCTGGCGTGAGTCGATACGGCCTGCTTCAATTGCCTTGATGGCAAATTCACCAAACTCAATACGGTTTCCGCGATGCGATTTGCCGCGGTTGCGACCTTTTTGCTGTTTTCTCCATTTGGTTCGTTTGGGCATCAACATGATCATTCACCTCTCTTTCTCGAAGGTCGGCGCCCACCTTCGCGCTCTTTCTTTTCAGGCTGGATCCCTTTCTGGAGCACCTCCCCTTTGAAGATCCAGACTTTGATCCCGATAATCCCATAGGTGGTTTGCGCTTCAGCGAAGCCGTAATCAATTTTGGCACGGAGTGTATGCAGGGGTACACGCCCCTCGAGATACCACTCGGTGCGTGCCATCTCGGCACCGCCAAGCCGTCCGGCAACCTGGATACGGATCCCTTTGGCGCCCGATTTGAGGGCTCCCTGAATCACTTTTTTCATCGCACGGCGGAAAGCAACACGACGCTCAAGCTGCGTAGCTACATTCTCGGCAGCCAGCTGGGCAGACGCCTGAGGACGTTTCTCTTCTTTGATATTGATGGCGACATCTTTGCCCAGCATCTTCACCAGCGTTTTTTTGAGTTTCTCAATATCGGCACCTTTTTTCCCGATGACGATCCCGGGACGAGCCGTAACAATAGTCAGACGAATTTTTTTGATCGTTCTTTCGATAATGATATTGCTTACACCGGCATAAAAGAGCTCTTTTTTCAGATATTTGCGGATTCGGTAATCCTCGGCAATAAAGTTGGTGGCCCGATCTCTGGCCGGGAACCAGCGGGATTCCCAGTTGCGGTTGATTCCGAGTCTGAGACCGATTGGATTGACTTTCTGACCCATTACGCTTCCTTTCCGTTTACGAAGTTTTTCGCGTCAGCGACTGATTCACGGAAGTCACCCCTGAAGGTGTATTTCTCTTCCATTATAGCGATCTGCTCGTCGGTCATGTTGGCAACATCCTCGAAAGTGTAAATTCCTTCGTCATTGAGTTTGCCTTGATAGACTTTGCCGATCCCTTTGATTTTGGTCAGATCGTCCCCTTTGGCTGTGCCTTTTCTCCCGGCAGGTTTGTTCTCGTTCCGAGCTTCCGTTTGGGGCTCGGTTTCCCGGGGAGCGGGCTTGTCCGCCTCGGCTTTTTTGGGCTCAGGCTTTTTGGCCGTTGTTCTCTTTGTATCCACTTTTTTGGGCTCGGGTTTAGTTGCTTCGGATGCAGGCGTCACTTCGACGAAAACGTGTGCCGTCGGTTTGATGATCCGGCTGGCTGTACCCCGGGCACGGGGGCGCCAGCGTTTCATGACGGCCGCTTTGTCGACACGGCAGGAAGTGATGACGACCTCTTCAGGTTCATACTCGCCGTTGGCCACCGCCGAAGTGATCACACCGGCAATGATGCCGGCGGCTTTGTTGGGCATGAATTCCAGAGCTGCCAGGGCATGCTCGGCATTCATCCCCTGAACTTCACGAGCAACAAGGCGCGCCTTCGTCGGCGAAACGCGGACGAACTTCAATAGTGCTTTGCTCATGATTAACCTACCTTCTTCTGGACACTGCCTTTGTGCCCTTTGAATGTGCGGGTGGGTGCAAATTCACCCAGCTTGTAGCCGACATGGTTCTCGGTGATATACACCGGAACAAACTTGCGGCCGTTGTGGACATTGATCGTCAGACCAATGAACTCCGGGAAGATCACCGAGCGGCGCGACCAGGTTTTGATCGGCTTCGTGGACTTCTCCTCTTTGGCTTTGAGCACTTTTTTCATAAGGTGTGCATCGATAAACGGACCTTTTTTTGTTGATCTTGCCATGAAAGCCCCTTATTTCTTTCTTCGTGAGATGATCAGCTTGTCGCTGGACTTCTTCTTGCGGGTTTTGTAGCCTTTGGTCGGCATACCCCAGGGAGAGACCGGATGACGACCGGAGTTGGTCTTCCCTTCACCTCCGCCGTGCGGGTGATCGATCGGGTTCATTGCCGAGCCGCGGGTCTGCGGGCGGATACCGAGGTGACGGTTGCGTCCGGCTTTTCCGATGACGATATTGGCGAAGTCTTCATTGCCTACCGTGCCGACGGTTGCCAGGCACTCACCGAGGATGTAGCGCATTTCACTCGAGGGCAGACGCAGGGAGACATACTTGCCGTCCCGACCCATGATCTGGGCGTATCCCCCGGCAGAGCGGGCGATTTTGCCCCCTTGTCCGGGGTTCATCTCGATGTTGTGTACCAGCGTACCGACGGGGATGTTTTTGAGTTTCATCGTGTTGCCGGGCTTGATGTCCAGACCGCTCTCGGCTGCCATCACTTTGTCACCCACTTTCAAGCCCCTGGGCTGGAGGATGTAGCGGCGGTCTCCGTCGGTGTATTTGACGAGGCAGATGCGACAGTTGCGGTACGGATCGTACTCGATCGCAGCCACGGTTCCCTCGACACCAAATTTGTTGCGTTTGAAGTCGATGATCCGGTAGAGCTTTTTGGCTCCGGCCTGCTTGTGGCGTGATGTGATGCGGCCGTTGTGGTTGCGGCCGGCATGCGCAGGCAACCTTTTAAGCAGGGCGCGGACACTCGGTCTGGCCGTGATGTCGCCACTGTCGAGGTTGGTCATATAGCGTCGGCTCGGGGTAGTTGGTTTATAGGTTTTGATTGCCATGTGCTTCTCCCTTATACCGCGAGGCTTTCGATTTTGGCATCTTCGGGGAGCTTGACATAAAATTTCTTACTGTCCGGGCGCTTCCCTTCGACCCCTTTGAATCGCTTCATTTTGCCGTTCATTCGCAATGAGTTGACACGCAACGGTTTGATGCCAAAATACTCACGGAACACCTCTTTGAGTCCATTCTTCGTCATGCGCGGAGTGGTCTGAACCACGAGGATGCCCTCCTCCTGGAGCTCCAGACTCTTCTCGGTATACATGATCGATTTAATATCGGTAATATCTGCCATCTTACGCCTCTTTCGTCAATTGTTCAAATACGGATTTCTCGATCACAACCGCATGGTATGCAGCGGCGAGGTAGCCGTTGAGTTCATTGGGTTCGATCAGATAGGTTTGCTGAAGATTGCGGAATGCCAGGAACGTCTGGTCATCGATCATCTCTTTGACGACGAGGAGATCCCGCTGCTTGAAACTCTCGACAAACGCTTTGGCATCTTTGGTCTTGCCCGACTCGACCGCGATCGAATCGACGACAAACAGACGCTCATTCGCCGCCAGCTCTGCCAACGCGTGCATCAGCGCGAGGCGCTTCTGCTTCTTGTTGACCTTCTGGGTATAGTTGCGATTGGTTGTCGGACCAAAAACCACGCCGCCGCCCCGGTAGTGGGGCGCACGGATCGATCCCTGACGGGCACGACCTCCCCCTTTCTGCGCAAACGGTTTTTTGCCGCCGCCCCGGACAGACGAGCGGTTTTTGACGTTGGCAGTGTTGGCACGCAGATCAGCTGCGTACGATTTGCAGTAGAGATAGAGGTTATGCGGATGCACCTCCAGAAAACTCTGCGGGAGATCACTTGTCTTGATTACGGTTACTTTACTCATTTCACAATCCTTACCAAACCTCGTGCGCCTTTGGGTCCGGGTACGGCTCCCTTGAGCACCAGAATACCGTTTTCGGCATCGTAGGAGAGCACTTCGTTTTTTACGGTGACTTTCGTATTGCCATACTGTCCGGGCATCTTTTGTCCGGGCTGGACACGACCGGGCCACTCGGCGTTACCGATCGAACCGATCCGGCGACCGAAGCGGTGACCGTGGGATCCCGGGCCGCCACTGAAACCGTGACGCTTCATCCCGCCCTGGAAACCCCGTCCTTTGGTGTTGAACGACGTTTTGACCACGGCAGCCTCAGCCAGAGGTGCCGTATCGAGATCACCGGCTTCGGTTCCCTCGGCCACTTCAATGGTCATAAATTTGTTGAACGATTTGTCGATACCGAATTTCTTCTGCTGCCCTTTGATGGCCGCATTGATCTTTTTGCTGCTGTTATATGCGACAAGAGCTTTGCCGTCGTCACGCACTTCACAGACCCTGGTCTCAATCACTTTGAGCAAGGTGACGGGCACAGTGGGAACATTCATGGTACGGCTCATACCAATTTTTTCTACAATAAATTCCATTACCTGACTCCTTACTTGTCCATGGACCGGATTTCGACTTCGACTTCCGGGGCGAGATCCAACTTCATCAACGAATCGATGGTGTCGGAAGTCGCGGAGACGATGTCGATCATACGGGCATGAATACGAATTTCAAACTGCTCCCGGCTGTCTTTGTTGATGTGGGGTGAGCGCAGTACAGTATAGCGCTTGATCCGGGTCGGCATCGGGATGGGACCGCGAATCTCGGCACCGGTGCGCTTGACAGCGTCGACGATGGATGCGACGGATCGATCCAAAACACGGTGATCATAAGCTTTCAGCTTCAATCTGATTTTTTCCATATATTACCCTTTAAAGAACTCGTTGGTGTTATCCAACATAAATTTTCAGGTGCCCAGTTTGGGGAGGCAGATTATATCGAAATGGACTTCAATCATTCTTGACTTTCTGGAAAATATCGGTACAATATTGAAAATTATTTCCTTCTATGGAGGAAGGATCATGCACATTCTGGAATATTTTTTCAACATCCGTATCCAGAACACCACCTTTTTCCCGCGCAAGCTCCTGCTGCCGGAGGAAGAATCGTTTCATCTCTGCGGAGCGCGGGGTGTGGGCAAAACTTCCCTCATTGTCGACTACCTCCAGTCGCTTCCGGAAGAGTCATGGCTCTACCTCGACTGCCAGGATCCTGTTTTTGCCCTTGAAGATATCGACAGCGACCATCTCAACGCCTTTCTCGACGAAGAGGAGATCTCCACACTGGTACTTGACCATTATTATGAGGGGTTTCTCGAAACGCTTCCCGAAGCAACACAGCTGATCATCGTTTCCCGCCGCCCTCTGGCTCAACTGACGTTTCCTGTCTATGAACTCTACGGGCTGGATTATGAAGAGTTCCTTTCGTTTGACCGCGATCACACCCCCACTGCGAGCTTCAACCGCTTCCTCAAAGTTGGCACCCTTCCGGCAATGGCTCGTTGGGAGCTTGCGGCACTCGATACAACGCTGCGACCATTCTTTTTCGCCTCATTTGATGAGGACGAAAGCCGGATGATGCTCATCCTTGCCCGTTACCAGGGGCATCGGGTGACAACCCATCAGCTCTACCGTTATGCCCGTGAGTACTTTCGGATCTCCAAAGATAGGGTTTACAGTACCATCAAACGTTTCGAAGAAGAGAAACTGATCTTCTTTATCGAAGACGTTGAAGGGAAAGGAGCCCGCAAGATGATCCTGTACGACTATGCACTGGCACGCTACCTGAGCAAGGAGCAGCCCTTCCCTGTCACTTTCGACGCTCTGACCGCTCTGGCACTTATCAAACATGATTTTGCCTTCGCCGCCATCGGCAACCGGGGTTACCTCCTTCTTGACCGAACCCTCGTCCTCCCTGCCCCGTTTGAAACTGAGGAACAGGTATGGACATATGCTTACAATCGTATCAACTTCTACCGTCAACATGCCGTTACTCATGTCTGGATCGTCACCGTTTCCAACCGTTTTACTTTTGTGTTACGGGGGATTGCTTTTGAAGGGATTCCGTTTTATGAATGGAGTGTTGTCAATGAGCAAGAAAGGAAATAAAAATGAATTTTTGGCACTTTCAAGGACTTTTTCTGTATAATCAGCCCACTATATTTTTGTGGGGTGTCGATGAAACACATATTAAAAACCTGGATGGTTATGGGGATCATAATGTCAGGGGGAGCTTCACTTTGCGCAAAAAGCACAGGTTTCTCCTGGGGAGGATCCGCAAACGAAAATACCTTTTTTGATGATGGATCCGAAGCAATTGAGCAGCGCGTCTCCCACAAAAAAGAACCGGCGCTCGATGCTTTGTACAAGAATCTCTACTATGCGCCTCTCTGGGTCAAAGCCGGAGGCCTGAGTCCTTTTGGCAATGCGCTTCTGCGGCTGATTCGCACGGATGTGACGGTCACCCCTTCGGTACCGGTGTATCAAGAGAACCTTGCGGTACGCAAAGCAGTCAAAAATCTTGTTGAAAAGAAAGGGGGAACGCTCCAGGAGAAAATCGCTTTGGAGCTGACGTTGAGCAGACTCTATCTCCATTATGCACAATACCGTATCTACGGAGAAATCGACTGGGCGCCCTTCAAAGCCAAACTCAAGACATTGACCAAAAAGTACAAGATCAAGGTGGGCTGGGAAACCTATCGTCCGAAATCAAGCCCCTCTTCGGTTCTCAATGACGCCCTGCGCGATGGCAATCTTGCCCGCGCTTTCCAGGCAGCCGACCCCAAACGCTTTGGATACGATCAGCTCAAGAAGTACCTCAAAAAGTATATCCGCATCTCCCGAAAAGGCGGCTGGCCGACGCTGCCGCATTTCCGGACAATCAAACCGGGCACGAGTCATGCAAAAGTGATACCGCTGATCCGCCGTCATCTTGCACTGGTCGGCGATTTGAACGGATGCACCGAACCGGTCAATTCGCCCAAATATGACCCGTGTCTGCTCAAAGCAGTCAAACGCTTTCAGCTGCGCCACGGACTCAAGGGGAGCGGTGTCATCGGCAGACGTACCCGGGCGGCTTTAAATATGACGGTTACAGAAGCGATCCAGAAAATCCGTCTCAACCTTGATCGGATCAAGTGGCTGTATCCTCAACAGGACGCGGTACGTATTGAGCTCAATATTCCCTCGTTTCGTCTCAATTTCTTCGATGGGGACAATCTGGTAACCACCATACGGGTGATTACCGGAAAGCCGGATCATCCAACACCCGTATTTCACAATGTCATGAAGTATATTGTTGTCAATCCCTGGTGGAAGATCCCCGAAGGAATTGTCAAAAGTGAAATGCTTCCCAAACTCATCCAGGATCCGTATCATTATGAACAACAGGGAAAAATTCTCAAAGCCAGCTGGGATGAAACATCGGAACGGATCGATCCGGGGACGATCAACTGGAGAGAATATCTTCCGAAAGACAAGCATATCCCCTACTGTTTTATGCAGGTTCCCAGTCGGCACAATGCACTGGGGAAAATCAAATTCCTTTTCCCCAACAGCTATTCGGTATACATACACGACACACCCTCAAAAAGTTTATTCTTTCGAAATATACGCGCTTTCAGCCATGGATGCATGCGGATACAAAAACCCCGCGAACTGCTCGAGTCTCTTGCACTTTTTAATGACAATATCGATGTGGATGCCGTCATGAAACAGCTGGAAGGAACCGAGAAACAGACCATCGTACTCAGGCGCTATGTCCCGGTGGATATTACCTATCTGACTGCCTTTGTCGATCCGTACGGCAATCTCAATTTTCGCAGAGATGTGTACCGTTACGACAAGTATCAGATGAAGCATTATGCCGTCAAATGCACTCCGCTCACCAAAGACAAACCCCTGAAACCGGAGGGCGGAGACACCAAAAAGGCTGCTCCGTACCCACCCGTATCCGCGAGCCCAATCAACGAAAAAGACACTCCGCCCACCGGAACGATCACTCTGCATCCGGCACCAAAGAGCCGTTCCGGAACATCTGCTCCCGCATCCTCCTCACCCGTCATCCGCAGAATTGACGACGACGGCTACGAAATACATGAAGTGTATTAGGCAAAAAAATGGAACTGACACATGCCGTGGTACTTACCGGTGGAATCGCGACCGGCAAAAGTACCGCAGCAGAGATGTTCGTACGATGGGGATGGACGGTTATTGATGCCGATGTGATTGCCCATACGGTTCTTGATGACGTGACTGATGAAGTGGGCACACGTTTTGGCGCGGAAGTGATCCGCAACGGACGAATTGACCGCACTGCGCTCGGGACGATTGTGTTTACCAATACCGCCAAACGCCGGGAGCTTGAGGCACTTGTCCACCCCCTGATTCGGGAAGAGATCATCAGGCAGGCAGTTTCTGAGGAGGCCAAAGGGATCCCCTACCTCATTGATATCCCCCTTTTTTATGAACGTCAAACTTATCCAATCAAACGTGTAGCGCTTGTGTACGCCCCGAGAGACATACAGATCCGCCGTCTGATGACACGCAGCGGCCTGGATAAAGCCGAAGCCCGGATGCGCCTCAAAGCTCAGATGGATATTGAGGCCAAGCGTGCCCGTGCCACCTGGGTAATTGACAACAGCGGTGACCGCATGCAGCTGATGCGTGAATGCGAACGGGTCAGGAAGCTGATTCTCGACAGCTTTTCGATATAATACTCCACAAAAATCCCAGGGGCTCTTCCATGTTTGTCACCAAATACAACGCCAATGGCAACGACTTTGTCATTTTTCATGATACAGAACGCAAAGAACGCCATGAACTTGCCCGCATACTGTGCGATCGGCAAAGGGGGATCGGAGCCGATGGAATGGTCGTACTCGTTCCCCATCCGGAATACGATTTTGAATGGGAGTTTTACAACAGCGACGGAAGCGAAGCGACCATGTGCGGCAACGCCACCCGTGCCGTTTCGCACTA
Source organism: Campylobacteraceae bacterium (assembly GCA_027031505.1). Taxonomy (GTDB): domain Bacteria; phylum Campylobacterota; class Campylobacteria; order Campylobacterales; family Sulfurovaceae; genus S017-3. The sequence continues at coordinate 15,994 of JALVQH010000037.1, forward strand.
CGCTATCGAAAAAGGAATCTCGGTTAATAACCGCTGCGAGTTTTTGACCGGAGCCGGCCTGATACACACCGAAGTAAATGGACTCTACGTCATCACCGACATGATCGAGCCCACAATCCTCCGCCGCGATATCGAAGCGTACGGCCACACCTGGTGGCTGATCGATACGGGTGTACCGCATCTCGTAAGCGAGCAGCCGATCGAAACGTTTGACGTCGACATGGCACGCTCTCTGCGCCATCAGTACGACGCCAATGTCAATATCTACACGCTGGAACAGGATGAACTGCGCCCCCGTACCTATGAGCGGGGAGTCGAAGATGAGACACAGGCCTGCGGAACCGGGATCATGGCCTGCTATGTCCGTGCACGTCAAGAGGGTAAAGCCCGGGATCTTAATGTTGTCTTTCCCAGCAGCGGAGATGAATTGTATATGGAATATCGAAACGGAACGTACCGTTTCGGGGGGCAGGTAACCCAGACGTTTGTGGCGGAGCTGATGCTGGATCTTCCTGCCGAGCTTCTTCCCCGATAACGGAAAATGTTTTTCCACATGGCTCCATAATCCAAAAAGTTATTTAGCATATTTTAAGCCCCTTTGACCTATAATTCCCGTCCAAAATGATCGCGTAGCTCAGTTGGTAGAGCACTACCTTGACATGGTAGGGGTCGTTGGTTCAAGTCCAATCGTGATCACCACTTCTTCATGCTAATAAAAATTTAATTTACATTTCGATACAATTCGCCCACTTATTAGACTCCGGCGTTTCCAGAAACGCTGTTATCGCCAAAGAAAAGACACAAAGGAATACCCGTATGGCCAACCATAAATCCGCCAAAAAACGTATCAAGCAAACCATCAAACGTACCGAGCGCAACCGTTTCTACCGTACCCGCCTCAAAAACATCACCAAGGCGGTACGGCAGGCCGTCGAAGCCGGTGACAAAACGGCGGCTGCAGAAGCTCTCAAGAGAGCCAACCGGCAGATCCACCATTTTGTCAGCAAAGGCTTTCTCAAAAAACAAACCGCTTCCCGCAAGGTGAGTCGTCTGCACAAACTTGTCAACTCGCTTGACGCCGCCTGATCTCTATTTTTTTGCCGCACTTCCGGGTGCGGTACAGCTGCAACTCTCTCTACTCCCTTTTTCAGGATCAACCATGTTCCAGGACAAACTCCAACCGTTTATCGACCGTTACGAAGAGATCAATACGCTGCTGAGCTCTCCGGATATCGCCAGCGATATCAAAAGGATGACCGACTTGAGCAAGGAGCAGGCGTCCATCGCACCTCTCGTGGAGAAAGCGCGGGAATATATCGCTACCGCCGAGACGATCGCCGAGAACAAGGGGCTTCTCGGGGACGAGGAGCTCGGAGAATTGGCCAAAGAAGAACTGAGCGAACTCGAACCCCGCCTTCCGGAGCTCGAAGAGGCGATCAAGATCCTCATGATCCCCCGCGATCCCAACGACGATAAAAACATTTACCTCGAACTCCGTGCCGGGACCGGTGGGGACGAGAGTGCTCTGTTTGTCGAGGATGTCTTCAAGATGTACCTCCGTTTCGCCGAACGGCAGGGGTGGCGCGTGGAGATCGTGAGTTCCTCCGAAGGGAGTGCCGGCGGATACAAGGAGATGATCGCTCTGGTCAAGGGGGACGGTGTGTACAGCAAACTCAAGTACGAAGCGGGTACCCACCGTGTCCAGCGAGTGCCGGAGACCGAGACCCAGGGGCGCGTCCACACCTCGGCCATCACGGTCGCGGTCATCCCCGAAGTGGAAGATGTCGAGATCGATATCAAGCCGAGCGATGTCAAGATGGACGTATTCCGTGCCAGCGGCCACGGGGGGCAGTCGGTCAACACCACCGATTCGGCGGTGCGTCTGACCCACATCCCCACCGGCGTCGTCGTCTCAATGCAGGACGAGAAGTCGCAGCACAAAAACCGTGACAAAGCGATGAAGATCCTCAAAGCCCGCGTCTACGAAGCCCAGCTTCAGGCGCAGCTCGATGAGACGTCGGCTGAGCGCAAACTGCAGGTCGGATCGGGCGATCGCAGCGAAAAGATCCGCACCTACAACTACCCCCAGAACCGCCTGACTGACCATCGCATCGGTCTAACTCTGTATTCCCTCGATGATATCATGACCAATGGCACCCTCGAAAACGTGATCGACCCCCTCATCGCCCACGCGCAGGCCGAAGCAATCCGGGCAGCCGGACTCTGATAATCGCCGTACTCCTCTGCTCTCCTCTTTTTTACTTTTCATTTTTCATTATTTTCCTCTGTTCTCTGTTCTCTTTCAACCGCAACGGAGTATAATCAAACAGGAGGTATCCCTCTGTCCGATTTTTACCGGCACACATTGTCAAACAATATTGGAAGCGGAGAGATGGTACCTGCATATTTCAATACAGGAGAGAGAATTATGGAAGATCATGTCACCACTCAGGCAGTGGACATTGAGGGCAAACAGATCCCCCTCGATCAGCTGATTGCTGCATACCGGCAGCAGCGTGCCGAAAAAAAAGAGCTCAAAAAGGCCGTCCGGAAACGGCGTGAAGAGGCGCAGCTCAAACCCTACCAGGCAGAACTGATCAAACTGCAGAAGCATCTCGAAGATACCCAACAGAAGATGATCATCCTTTTCGAAGGACGGGATGCCGCCGGAAAAGGAGGTACCATACGCCGGGTCGCCCGCTACATGAACGAAAAACACTACCGCATTGTGGCATTGGGCAAGCCCACCGAGGAGCAGCGCACTCAGTGGTTTTATCAGAAATATATTCAGCATTTTCCTCATGGCGGCGAGATGGTGCTTTTTGACCGGAGCTGGTACAACCGGGCGATGGTGGAGCAGGTGTTTGGTTTCTGCACAAACAAAGAGTATGAAGATTTCATGAAAGGGGTCAAAGGATTCGAAAAGGATCTTGTGCGCCAGGGAATCATCCTGATCAAACTCTATTTCAGTGTCACCAAAGAAGAGCAGGCACGGCGGTTTGAACGGCGCAAAACCGACCCTCTGCGCCAGTGGAAACTCAGTGAGATCGATGTGCAGGCTCAAGAGCGCTGGGACGATTTTACCAATGCCAAATACCACATGCTCAAGCGCACCCATTCCCACCATTCCCCCTGGACCATCATCCGCTCCGACGTCAAACACAAAGCACGTCTCGAGGCGATGAAAGTGATCCTCAATGCCGTCGATTATACCGGACGGGATGAGAATCTGGACTATGTTCTCAATGATGAGGTGGTCATCTCTGGAGCCCGGGAACTGGAGATCATGGAAGCACAGCGTGCCCAGAACGGCAAATTTACAGGATAATCAAGGAGTATTATTTATGGCAAAAGACAAGACAGACAAACAGGTAAAACCGGTGACGAAGACCAGGACATCCAAACCTGATACTGCAAAAAAGAAGGAAAAAAAGAAGCGGGAAGGCAAGGTACAAATCTGGGTCAAAAAAGAGACCCTCGCCTACGAAAAAGAGTTGCGCAAACTTCAGGTGGAACTGCTCAAATTCCAGAACCACGTCAAGGACAAAGGACTCAAAATTCTGATGATCTTCGAAGGGCGTGACGCAGCCGGAAAAGGGGGAACAATCAAACGGATTACCGAACACCTCAACCCCCGGGGTGCGCGCGTCGTGGCGCTGGAGAAGCCGACCGATGAAGAGGCAACTCAGTGGTATTTCCAGCGCTACGCCAAACACCTGCCGAGTGCCGGCGAGATCGTCCTCTTTGACCGCAGCTGGTACAATCGTGCAATGGTCGAACCGGTGATGGGCTTCTGTACCGAGCGGCAGCACC
>JALVQH010000038.1 GCA_027031505.1 Campylobacteraceae bacterium
AGGGCAAACCGACGCCTGCTGTCGGATTTGCTCTCGGGATTGAGCGGATCATGGAGCTGGTGCAGATGCCCGAGACGCCGCGTGAAGGGTACTACATGGGTGTCATGATCCCCGAGGCTATCACCCCCCTCCTCCGTCTCGCCGCCCGCAAACGCCTCAGCAACAAAGTGACCATCGAATACGCCTCCAAAGGGTTCAAAAGCCACATGAAGGGGGCAGACAAAGCCCACGTCCGTTATGTCGTCCTCATCGGCGAAGATGAGCTCAAAAATGGTACAATATGGTTCAAGGACATGGAGTCGCAGACGGAAGAGACCCGAGCAATTGAGAACGGGGATTTCTGACGACTGCTGCTTCGGCAAGGCGCACGAAGGAGTGAAAGGATGAAACGGAATCGAATAGGAATCTAGCTCCTGGCTGGAGTGCTCGGGATGGTACTGGCCGGGCGTGAGAGTGGATCGATTCCCCTCGGTGGAGTGTACGATCTGTCCGAATACCTCTTCCCCAAACAGACGGGAACCGTGGTCTACCAGTTGTTTGCCTCCGAGAAACCCAAAGACGAAAGCAGCTTTTCCGATGAGACGCATCAGGATGATGTGCAATATGCTATCGATCGGGAAGGAACTTCCGTCACCGTCTCCAACAAAGCAGGAACCGGGGACGTGACCCGCTATACGATTGCTGTCGGAGGTAAACAATTTCAGACCGTTGTAGAGACCCGTGAAGAGAAATATGCCGCAAAAGACGTGGGGGTTATCCAGTCGGAGCAGACGACCTGCGAATATACCAAAGTCGATTCCAACACCCAGGCCGATGGCGGCTGTACCCGCAAGACCTGTAAAATCTGGACGTTTGTTGCAGAGTAGTACTCTGCTATTTCATCGAATCGATAAAATTGCGGTAAATGCTGTCGAGCTCCTCATCCTCTCTTTCCATCGTCTCCTTGTTGCCGGTTTTGATCGTATGTTCGAGGACGGCGATCCGTTTGAGGAGATACTCAAAGAGTTTCCGGTCGATGTCGGGCATGATATTGTGGCTCAGAGGTGCGTGACCGTCGATACGGCTTGAGACACGAGCCGGAACGCCCACGGCGGTGCTGTTGGGAGGCACATCCCGTATCACGACCGAGTTGGCACCGATCTTGGAGTTGGTACCGATGGTGATGTTGCCCAGTACCTTGGCGCCGGCGCCAATGATGACATTATCTTCGATGGTGGGGTGGCGTTTCCCTTTGGAGAGGCTGACACCCCCGAGGGTAACCTGCTGATAGATCATGACGTTGTTGCCGATGATAGTAGTCTCCCCGATGACGACACCGGTAGCATGATCGATGAATACGCCCCGCCCGATCTGCGCACCCGGGTGGATATCGACAAACGTCAGCGCCTGCCCGAGTCCGGAAACCCATCGTGCCGGTACCCGCAAACCGATCGAATAGAGTGCATGACTGATCCGGTACCAGAACAGTGCCCAGACACCCGGATAGTTTAAAAAGATCTCCCAATAGGAACGAAAAGCGGGGTCGCCTTTTTTGACTGTTTGAAAATCCTGGATGATGTTTTTAAGCCAATTCACGCTTCTGCTCCTTCGTGCACCGTCTGGCGGCTGGATTGTACGGTCTTAAGATAGCTGTTTTCATTTAAATAGAGGTAAAGCTTCCCGATTAGTCGTTTTTTCTCCTCGAGAGATAATCCGGAAGCTGTTTCGATCCCTTCTTTGAGGGATCGGCCAATAGTATCCGTATCGTAATCAAGATCTTTTAGAACATCCATAAGGCTTTGTGCCTCGATCACCCGGTCGATCCGGGGAGCCCCCGTTTCATCAAACGTCACAACAGCTTCCGTCGGATGAGTGAAGAGGTTGTGGCGCATTCCGAGTACCTCCTGATAGGCTCCGGTGAGGAAAAAAGCAAGGAAATATTCCTCAGACTCCACATCCACATCGTGAAGATAGAGAGGCGTGTCCGCATCAAAAGCGATCTCTCCGTCACTGTCACAGGTGATGTCCCAGATACTGGCCGGCTGAGTCGGTCTGCGATCGAGGCGTGAGAGCGGCATCACTGGAAAATGCTGTTCCATCCCCCAGAAATCCGGGAGTGACTGAAAGCTGGAGAAGTTCACGAGGTACTTCTCCTGGATACGGTTCTGGAGCCGCTTAAGCTCATCACTGCCCTCCCCCTCAAGGAGACGGATGACCTTTTTGATGATGAGATTGACGAGGATTTCAGTGTTGGAACGGTCTTCAAGATCGATGTAGCCCAGATCAAAGAGGG
>JALVQH010000039.1 GCA_027031505.1 Campylobacteraceae bacterium
AGGCGACACGCGGTGTGGGAAGTCTGAGTGTCTCGGGTCTTAAAGATGAGGTGAAAGGCAGCAGCGAAGAGGTGCTGGTAGAGCCCGCCTTTGTATCGCAGAGCCTTACTTGGAAAGGGTTTGCCTACAAGACGGTCAAGTCCCCCTATACCGGTCGTATCTGGCTTGATCGCAATCTCGGGGCGACACGGGTGTGCCAGAGTTTTGACGATACGGCTTGCTATGGGTATCTCTTCGCCTTCGGGCGGGGGTTTGACGGACACCAGAAACGCAACAGCCCAATCACGCAGCAGCGTTTTGACAGCTTGACCCCTGATAGTGACGCCTTTGTGGTCGTCGGCAACGCCTCTTTGGTCGACTGGGTCAGCGCAGGGGTGGATGATGAGCTCTCCGAGCGACACGCTTTTGTCACCGACAGCAGCGGAAGCGGCATCTGTCCTGCGGGATTCCGTCTGCCGACGATCGATGAACTCAGCGCCGAAACTGTCAAAAACGAGGTGCGTGATCCTTTCCCGGGCGACCATATAGCGCAGAACTTTCTCAAACTCCCTATGAGCGGCATGCGCCTCAGCCAGACAGATCGTACCTATCTCTATGGAGGTGGGATGCAGGGAGCCTACTGGAGCAGTAGCGTCTCAGACGGCAAAGTCCGCCACATGCTTTTTGGAGATGATTCGACCACGACCTACTTCTCTCGCTATATGAGCAATGCAGAGGCGATCCGCTGTATCAAAGCAGAGCGGTAAAATCCGCCTCCCGGGCATTCAGCTCTTTTTGGTGTCGCGACAAACACCCTCTTTCCGCACAGGTGGGAGACTTGACATTTTCATGACTTTTTTGTGTATAATAGTCTCTGTCAAAGTTTGCTTATGATATGCGGCTTCAGCCGAGGGAGAAAAAAAATGAAAAAAAACAATATTATACTGCTCATACTCTTCATGCTGCTTGCGGTCATGGCCGAGGCGGCTACTGTCAGCATCGCGACGAAATATACCCAGACAGGCGGTATCGTCGGTACGCTCAACAGCCTGAACCACCAAGGAGACCAGGTGGATGGACGGCGGATCTGCCCGGCGGTCAACACCAACGCCAATACTGTTGCCGGGTGCGATATGTATGCCGATCCGGGCTACAACGACAACGGCACTTCCGATCTGACCGATGACTACTATGACGGCGATCTGATCGTGCGTACCAACGACAAATTTGAGGTCAATGCAGGATGGTCATGGAACGGAAACGGCGGCAGCGGGTCGCAACAACGCGTGGAGATCAACGGTACCCTTCCTTCGGGCGTGGGCTTCATCTGGGACGAGATCCCCGAAACATGCGACGCGTCGGAGAGCTTTATCTCGAGCGATCGCAAGACGATCCACTGCGTACGCCTGTTTACTCCCCCGGGCGACAGTTATGCGGAGGATCTGAAGTTTAATGTCCTTGTCGAGGGCAACACTCCCAACGGCGCGCAGCCGGGCTATGTGAATTTTGCGATCGACACCCCCAACAATGTTTCCGGTCCCGCGACTGCAACGACCCAGACACTCAATCCAAACGATCAGGACAAGATCATCGTCACTGCCGCGCCCCGGTGGGATCTGGGAAAAAGTTACGTCAAGCCGTTTATACCAAGTACCGATCCCAATACCGGAGAAGAGGGGGTCGTGGTGCAGTATTCCATCAGCATCGGCTCCCGAAATGTAAAAGGCGAAACAACCACAAAAGATATATTGCCCTTCCTGGGCAACGAAGCGCTGGATGGCGAGCACAATGCGACGATTACTCTTACCGATAATTTTTCTAGTGTCTCGCCCAATGCCAGGCTGGCCACCTGGTTTCGCGAAAATGCAGGCGCCCACGATGGATGCGAGATTGACCGGTGGTTCAGTGTATTCAGTCCCTACGCCTGCACCAGGCCGGGATGGGATCCCAGGAGAAGTATCGCCGCGCCGTGCGGCACGCAGCAGATCACTTGCGTAGAAAACGGTCAGAGCGTCAGCATCACTCTGGATCATATCGACGCGACGCTTACTGACGCTCCCGAAAAATCTGCAAGAGGGAAACCATTGGGCGCAAGCAGACTGGCAACCTATGCCATGGTCTATATCTTTATCCCTCTATCGGATATCCAGGGCACCATCAATCCCATAAACTGTGCCACCGATTTCGCACCTGTGGGCATCTCGGGGCAGGGGAACTTTTATATAGAGCCGGACAGCGACAAACAGAAAGAGAGCGAAAAAAACAATTGCGCCTCAACCAAAATTGCAGG
>JALVQH010000040.1 GCA_027031505.1 Campylobacteraceae bacterium
GCCACTAGATGAAAGGGTCATCCAGTCCAGACAATCATCATGTATATGGTGACCCGTCTAGGATTCGAACCTAGGGCCCACTCCTTAAAAGGGAGTTGCTCTACCGACTGAGCTAACGGGTCAAAAAAGACTCAAGGCGTTTAAAGTGGGCAGAATTATAGCCGATAAAGCTTGAATTGTCAAGGGATTTTCTGAGAAAAACAGAAATTTTTATTTTTTTAACATTTCAAACAATTTTTCGACGGCAAATATGACCGACTGGTGCTGTACGCTGGCACGGTTCCCCTCGAATACATTGTGATAGACGGCGGATCTCTGCGGCGTCCGGATGCCGATGTAGACGGTGCCGACCGGCTTCTGTGGAGTTCCACCGGTGGGGCCGGCGATCCCGGAGAGGGCGACGGCATAGTCGGCTTCAGCAATCGCCGTGATGCCGGTGAGCATTTCGGCGACACACTCACGGCTCACGGCTCCGTACCGCTCGAGGGTCGAGGCACGTACCCCGAGCCAGCGCTCTTTGATGGTGTTGGCGTAGCTGACGACCGATCCGTTGAAGACGGCGGATGCCCCGGAGACGGCGGTAAAAGCGGCAGCGAGCTGTCCCCCGGTGCAGCTCTCGGCGAAGGTGACAGTCTCTCTCTGTTTGGCAAGAGCCTCGATGATCGATTGCGTCTGTTCGTATAACGTTTTCATACGACAAGTATACCATAACAGGGCATTGAAGAAACCCTACGACAACCCCTTAGTCACTTTTTGCTATAATCCTCCCATTTTCCTGACGAGGCATAAACCATGATCGACTACAAAGAGACGCTTCTCCTTCCCAAGACCGATTTTCCGATGCGGGGCAACCTGCCTGCCCATGAGCCCGAACGGTACCAGAGATGGTTTGCCGAGGATGTGTACAGCCAGATGAAGGCCAAACGTGCCGGGCGAGAGATGTTTACCCTCCACGACGGCCCCCCGTATGCCAACGGCGATATCCATATCGGCCACGCCCTGAATAAAATCCTCAAAGATATCATCGTCAAGTACCACTATTTTCAGGGGAAAAATGTCCGCTACACGCCGGGCTGGGATTGTCACGGCCTGCCGATTGAACAAAAGGTCGAAGAGCAGATCGGCAAAGCAAAAAAAGACACTATGCCGGTCTCGGAGTTTCGCCAGCTCTGCCGCGACCATGCCGCCAAATACATTGATATTCAGCGTGAGGGATTTAAATCGCTTGGTGTACTCGGTGACTGGGATCATCCCTACATCACCATGGATTATACATTTGAAGCCAATATCTACCGCACCCTGTGCGATGTCGCCCGCAAAGGGCTCCTCGTCGAGCGCTCCAAACCGATCTACTGGTCATGGGCAGCCGAATCAGCTCTGGCCGAAGCCGAAGTGGAGTACAAGGACAAAGAGGATTATTCGATCTACGTGGCATTCGAGATGAGCGACAAAGCCAGGCAGGATCTCAATCTCCCCGACAAAGCGGCGATCGTCATCTGGACAACCACCCCCTGGACGCTGCCGGCCAATACCGGGATCGCCCTCAACCCAGATGCGATGTACCTCCTCACCGACGACGGGTACATCGTCGCCGAGGAGCGCCATGCGGCTCTGGCTGAAGAGGGGATCGTCGGAGCCCACTCCGGACGGAAACTCGGCGCGAAAGAACTCGAAAACACATTGGCGATCAACCCGCTCAACGGCCGCAGCTCCCACATCATCCTCGGCGAACATGTCGAGCTTGATGGCGGAACCGGAGCAGTACACACGGCGCCGGGACACGGGGAAGACGACTACTTCGCCGGGCTCAAATACGGGCTGGAGATTCTCATGCCGGTCGACGACAAAGGACGCTACGATGAGAGCATCATCGGCCATCAGCTCCTTCCCGAGCCGGAGAAATTCGTCGGGATGCATGTGTTCAAAGCCAACGAGCCGATCCTTGAACTGCTCGGGAAAAACCTCCTGAAAGTAAGCAAATTCACCCATCCGTACCCCTACTGCTGGCGGACGAAAAAACCGGTGATCTACCGGGCGACCCGCCAATGGTTCATTGCCGTCGATCAGACCCCCGACGGGGCGGAGAAAAGCCTGCGGGATCTCGCGATGGAGGGAATCGGTGCGACCACTTTCTACCCCGATTGGGGGCGCAACCGGATCGGATCAATGGTGGAGCAGCGTCCCGACTGGTGCATCTCCCGTCAGCGGACGTGGGGGGTGCCGATCGCCTTTTTCCGGGACAAGAAGAC
>JALVQH010000041.1 GCA_027031505.1 Campylobacteraceae bacterium
AGTACTGGAGGAGCGGGTGCGGCGCAGGCGGGCAATTTTCGGGCGGTACCGGGAGAGGCTCGGGGGGTACGAGGAGATCCGTTTTATGCCCGAGATAGCAGGGAGCAGGGGGAACCGCTGGCTGACGACATTGACCCTGGAGCGTACGGATCCCTATGGGTTGATGCGGGCGCTGGAGGCGGAGCAGATCGAAAGCCGTCCATTGTGGAGGCCGATGCACCTGCAGCCGCTGTTTCAGAATGCGATAGCCGTGACGGACGGTACCTCCCAAAAGTACTTTGAAACTGGTATCTGTCTACCAAGCGGTTCGAGTATGCGTGATGAGGATGTGGACAGGGTGTGTCGCGTCGTCGAAAGGGTTTTGCGATGAGGTCGCTGTTGCGCCCGACGGCTTCAAAGCGGGTCGTGTTTTTTGTCGTGGCGGATCTTCTGATCTCTTTATGGACGCTCTATTTCGCGTATCTGCTCCGTTTTAACTTTCAGATCGATCCGCACTTTCTGGAGACATTCTGGCGTGTCTATGGGGTACTGGCTCTCTTGAAAGTCTCCGCTCTGTTCCGGTTCAAAAGTTATTTTGTCATCTGGCGCTTTTTCAGTCTCTCCGATGCCCGCAATATTGTCAAGGCACATATGGTTGCCTATGGTGCGTTTGTGTTGATTTTCTTTTTATTCTCCTCGCAGTTTCAGCCCTTTCCGAGATCGGTGATGATTATCGATTTTTTCCTTTCGCTCATCTTTATCGGTGCGCTGCGGATCAGTAAACGAATCTGGAGTGAAAGTTTTAATGCACATCCCGTCAAACCGGCACTGCTGATCGGGATCAACAGCAAAACCGGAACCATTATCCAGAGCGCCCTGAAAGGAGAAATCGACTATTATCCCGTAGCAATTGTTTCCATAAAAAAAGACCAAAGCTCAAAAGACGCTTACATCAGCAATGTGAAAGTGTATGCGTTTGATTATCTCGACAGGTTGGTAGAGGAGAAGGAAATCGTCTCGGCCATTATCACGGAAGCGATCTCACAGGATGAGCTGCGGAAGACAGTCCATCTCCTGAATGAGAGAGGTATCTATGATATCAAGCGGGTCAAGCTGCTTGGCTCCGGGCATGAGAAACTTGAAGATCTCTCCATCGAAGATCTCCTTGCCCGCCACCCCAAGGATCTCGATACGGAAGCGATTGCGGCATTTATTCGGGGCAAAAGGATATTGATTACCGGTGCGGGAGGGAGTATCGGTTCGGAGATTGCACGGCAGTGCCAAAAGTTTGGCGCGAGAGCCTTGACACTTGTAGACAGCAGTGAGTTCAATCTCTATCAGATCGGGGAGCAGGTTCAAGACGCCGACCTGCGGCTTGTGAATGTGACGGACAGGGATGCACTCGAGAAGGTGTTTACCCGGGCGGAGCCCGACATTGTCATCCATGCTGCCGCCTACAAACACGTCCCGATCTGTGAGCACAATCCAGCCAGTGCAGTGCACAACAATATCCTGGGAACCAAAAATGTGATCGACTGTGCTATCGACCACAAGGTGCAAAAAGTGGTGGTGATCTCGACCGACAAAGCGGTGCGCCCCACCAATGTGATGGGGGCGACCAAGCGGGTGACGGAACTCTATGCCCAGAATGTGGAGAGCGGTACGACGGAGATCGTGGCGGTGCGTTTCGGCAATGTGCTCGGATCCAGCGGGTCGGTGATCCCCAAGTTCAAACAGCAGATCGAAAACGGAGGCCCGGTGACGGTAACCCATCCGGAGATCACCCGCTATTTCATGCTGATCCCCGAAGCGTGTCAGCTGGTACTCCAGACAGCGGCTATTGCCGAAGGGGGTGAACTCTTCATCCTCGATATGGGTGCACCGGTGAAAATCGTCGATCTGGCTCGACAGATGATCCGGCTCTACGGCAAAGAGGGGGAGGTGGAGATTGTGTTTACCGGTTTGCGCCCCGGGGAAAAACTCTACGAAGAGCTGCTGATCGATGAGCGTGAGCAGAAGACCCGATACAGCTCGATTTTTATCGCCCGTCCGACTCCTTGCAATATCGATCGGTTGCGACGAAATATTGATGAAGTATTGCAGGCCGATAATGTCATGGAGGCATTGCAACGTATTGTGCCGGAGTATACTTCTCGAGAGACACAAACCAAGCTATCAGAAGCGGACAAAGAGTAAAGGGTGCCTCTAATAGAGGTGCCCTTTAAAGAAAACTGCGATACAATTGCCGGAATCTTCAATCTCTGCGCCAGATTTTCTTGAATTCTCAATGGTCGGGCTCTACGCTTGTGCCTGCACTCTCTTTGAGAAAATCTGCCTTGATTATGAACAAAATTCCAGCACCAAAAATTCAGACTATTTATTGGTGCGGTGATAAAATACAATACAATGGAGAGTGCAGATGGTATTGGTTACGGGTGGAGCTGGCTACATCGGCTCTCACACATTGATACAGCTGATCGAACACGGTTTCAAACCGGTTGTATTCGATAATTTTTCCAACTCCAGTCCGGAGAGCATCCGCCGGGTCGAGCAGATCACAGAGCAGTTGGTTCCTGTTGTCGAGGGGGACATCCGCTCCCGGGAGGATCTGGATCGGGTTTTTGAGGCCTACCCGATCAAGAGCGTGATCCATTTCGCCGGACTCAAAGCGGTGGGTGAATCGGTTGCCAAACCTCTGTACTATTATGACAACAATGTCCACGGTACGCTTCAGCTCCTTGAAGTGATGAAAGAGCACGATTGCAGGCAGATCGTCTTCAGTTCTTCCGCTACCGTGTACGGCGACCCGGCGACCGTACCGATCACCGAAGATTTCCCTCTCTCGGCGACCAACCCGTACGGACGCAGCAAGCTGATGATCGAAGAGATTCTGCGTGATTTGTATGTTTCAGACAAGACATGGAAGATCATCCTCCTGCGGTATTTCAACCCCGTCGGCGCGCATCCGAGTGGTCTCATCGGTGAAGATCCCGACGGCATCCCCAACAATCTCATGCCCTATATCACTCAGACAGCCGTAGGGCAGCTATCATGCCTGAGTGTGTTTGGCAACGATTACGATACACCGGACGGTACCGGCGTACGCGACTATATCCATGTCGTCGATCTGGCCGAAGGGCACATCAAAGCGCTGGAAAAAATCGATCAGATTGAGGAGGTGCTTGCGGTCAATCTCGGTACCGGTCAGGGGTATTCCGTCCTTGAAGTGGTCAAAGCGTTTGAGCGTGCTTCAGGCAAAGAGGTTCCTTACTGCATCGCCCCCCGCCGCCCGGGAGATGTGGCTTCCTGCTATGCCGATCCGACCCTGGCCAGAGAGGTGCTGGGCTGGGAAGCGCAATACGGGATCGAGAAGATGTGCGAAGATGCCTGGCGGTGGCAGGAGAAAAATCCGAAAGGGTATAAGGGGAATGTTGAATGTTGAATGTTGAATTTTTAATGTTGAATGAATACAGAGGTCAGGGTTGGAATGAAAGAGGATAATCTAATTTTGAAGAAGGGATTTGATTTTGCTGTTCGAATCGTTAATGCCTATCGTTATTTGCAAAATGATAAAAAGGAGTATGTGCTTTCGAAACAGCTTTTACGAAGTGGTACTTCAATAGGTGCGAATATACACGAAGCACAGGCCGGGCAGTCGAAAAAAGATTTTATTGCCAAAATGAGCATAGCCGGCAAAGAAGCACGCGAAACAAAATATTGGATTGAGTTATTGATCAAAACGGACTATTTTAGTTCAGAAAATGCATCTTCTACAAGCTTGCTTTCTGATATAGATGAGATTATAAGACTTTTGACACGTATCATAAAAACAGCACAGGAAAATTCATGAACACCCCAAGCCATTCAACATTCAACATTCAACATTCAACATTCAAGAGTGTTTTCCGTGAATACGACATCCGCGGCATTGTCGGGGAGGAGCTCAACGAACACTCGGTCAAGCTCATTGGTTTCCATCTGGGTCAAACGATCGGGAAGGGCAATACCGTCGCCATCGGGTATGATGCCAGATCCCACTCGCCGCAGCTGAGAGACTACCTCGCATCAGGACTCAATGCTGCCGGCTGCATCGTCCTCGATATGGGTATGGTCGCCACCCCCGTCAACTATTTCGCCAACTACTACCCTGTTGTCCCGGGTCAGACCCGCAACGATAACGCTGAAGCATTATCATTGAGGTCAGACCCCTCTTGCCATCCACCAATCACGAATCACGAATCACCAATCACTATCCACGCATCCATCATGATCACCGGTTCCCACAATCCACCGGAGTACAACGGTTTCAAGATCACGATCGATCGGAGCCCTTTCTTCGGAGAAGAAATCTATATGTTGAGGGATACGATACTTGCCGATCGTGGCAGGAGCATCCCGGACGATTCCCGTACTATTCCCATTGATGTCCGACAACCTTATATCAACTTTATGATCCGAGAATTTTCCCACCTCAAAGGACTGAAGAAAAAGATTATCCTCGACTGTGGCAACGGTGTAGCTGATACTGTTGTCAGCGAAATTTTTGATGCATTGGAACTCGACTACACCGGGCTCTACTGCGAACCCGACGGCACCTTTCCCAACCACCACCCCGATCCTTCCGTCGAGGCCAATCTTGTAGATTTGAAGCAGGCGCTGGAGCAAGGGAGAGATATTGGTTTTGCCTACGACGGGGATGCCGACCGGATTGCCGTCCTGACCCACAGGCACAACATCAAAGGCGACCAGATGGCGCTTCTGTATGCCCTGGGGATGGAAAACCCTACGGTTATCGGTGAAGTCAAATGCTCCCAGGTGATGTACGATGAACTGGAGCGCCGAGGTGCCACGGCGATCATGTACAAGACCGGCCATTCCAATCTCAAAGTCAAGATGAAAGAGACCAATGCCGATCTGGCGTGTGAAGTGAGCGGGCATGTTTTTTTCAAGCACCGCTATTTCGGCTATGATGATGCGATCTATGCGACACTGAGGATGCTGGAGCTGATCCACGACGGGATCGATCTTGATGCCGAGATTGATGCGCTTCCCCAGGTTTACTCTACCGAAGAGATCAAGGTAGAGACAACCGAAGAAGAGAAGTTTGCCATCATTGAAAAGGTCAAAGAACTCCTCAAATCTCCTCCGGAAGATTTCCCGCGTATGGTTGACGTGATCGAAGTGGACGGTATCCGGATCAATTTTGAACACGGCTGGGGGCTGGTGCGGGCAAGCAACACCACGCCGGTACTCGTGACCCGATTTGAATCGACCGATGAAGCATTGGCAAAAAAGTATGAAGAACAGGTCAACGCTCTTATTCAACAAGCCAAACACCAACTGGAGCACCCCGATGATCACTGAAAAAAACTTTTACACGATCCGCCCCAATCAGGAGATTTTCGAACGCATTCAACATGAACAAAAAAGGATAGGGTATTACCGACTCCCTTTTGCGGACATCCGTGATATTGTTGCGTTTGCAGAGACGGTCGCTCAGCGCACCATTGTTGTCATCGGCATCGGAGGGAGCAGTCTCGGTACGCGTGCGATTTACGATTTTCTTCGGAGCAGGCACTCGTTTGAACGGGAGCTTCTCTTTCTTGAGAGTACCGACCCCCTTGATATTCGGGCCAAACTCGCTTCCCTCGATCTGAACGATACTTTTTTTCTCCCCATCAGCAAAAGCGGTACGACGGTCGAGACGATCAGCCTTTTGAAATATCTTGCGTCTCTGATCGATTTGACACGGGAAAACACCGCCATTGTCAGCGGTGAAGATACTCTCCTGAGCCGTTTTGCCGATGCACACGGTATGCACCGTTTCGTCATTCCCGAAAATGTCGGCGGGCGCTTCTCGGTCTTCAGTGCGGTGGGGCTGGTGCCGCTGGCGCTTGTCGGGGTCGATATCGACAATATGCTCCGGGGTGCCCGGAAGGTGTACGAAAGCTTTTTTTCTCAGGGGGCATCGTACGAGAGATTGATGGACAAAGGTCGCTTCTATGTCGAAAACAAAACCCGATTCAGCGTCAATGTCCTCTTCAGCTACTCGTCGGCTCTCGAGGGCTTCAACAAGTGGTATATCCAACTCTGGGCCGAAAGCCTCGGGAAGGTCAATATCAACGATACCCGGCAGGGGCTTACCCCTATCGGGCTCATCGGCCCGGTCGATCAGCACTCGTTTCTCCAGCTGATCATGGAGGGGGTGCGGGACAAGACGGTTACCTTTATCAAGGTGGCTGATTTTGAAGAGCAAATTATCATCCCCAAAGGGAGCGTTTTCCCCGAGATGGGCTATCTCGACGGCCACAGCTTCTCACGTCTGATCGACAGGCAGGCCGATGCCACGATCGAAGCGATCGCCCGCCTCAAGAAGATCCCTTACGATGTGATCACCATCGACAAAGTTGATGAGTACAACATCGCCGAACTCATGTACAGCTACGAATTGCTTGTTTCGATTATTGGAGCTTTTTTGCAGATCAATGCGTATGATCAACCCGGGGTTGAAGAGGGGAAGATGATTTTGAAAGAAATGCTGAATGGATAATGTTGAATGGTAAATGAAAATATCAACAAGGTTACAAAAGGAATATGATGCCTGAAACAAAACACTCTCAACTCTCAACTCTCAACTCTCCAATAAAAAAATGTCTCTTCCCCGCCGCCGGCTACGGTAC
Source organism: Campylobacteraceae bacterium (assembly GCA_027031505.1). Taxonomy (GTDB): domain Bacteria; phylum Campylobacterota; class Campylobacteria; order Campylobacterales; family Sulfurovaceae; genus S017-3. The sequence goes on from JALVQH010000041.1 coordinate 6,660, forward strand.
GCGCTTTCTCCCCGCGACCAAAGCCACGCCCAAGGAGATGCTGCCGGTGCTGACCAAGCCGCTGATACAGTACGGTGTCGAAGAAGCCCTCGAAGCGGGTATCACAACCATGGCCATCGTCACGGGCAGAGGGAAGCGGGCGATCGAGGATCACTTTGATATCTCCTACGAACTGGAGCACCAGATCAAGGGAACATCCAAAGAGCCTTTGCTGGACGAGATCCGTTCACTGATCACCCGGTGCACCTTCTCCTACACCCGTCAGACCGAGATGAAGGGGCTGGGGCATGCGATCCTGACGGGTGAGACCCTGATCGGTC
>JALVQH010000042.1 GCA_027031505.1 Campylobacteraceae bacterium
AGGCGATCCAGAGCGGGCATAAGACTCCTTTCTTTGTAATATTGCTGTTATGATAGCGGAAAAATTAGAAATTAGAAATTAGAAATTAGAAATTAACAGTAAAACGGCACAAAACATATCGTGGTATAATGGCAGAGGTAAAATTAGAAATTAGAGGAAAATGATGGACAAAAATTTTCTTTATGTGAAAAGTTACGCTTTTTCGACAACTTCTAATTTCTACTTTCTAATTTCTAATTTATTCACAGAGAATTTTCAATGAGAAAATTCTCTGTGAATAGCCCCTATGCTCCGGCCGGCGATCAATCTGCAGCGATACAAACGCTTGCCGATTCGATCAATGCCGGCCACCGTTACCAGACTCTTGTCGGGGTGACCGGATCGGGCAAGACTTACACCATGGCAAAAATCATCGAAGCGGTGCAGAAGCCCACCCTCATCATGACCCACAACAAAACCCTCGCCGCGCAGCTCTACAGCGAATTCAAACAGTTTTTCCCCCACAACCATGTCGAATATTTCATCAGCTACTACGACTACTACCAGCCCGAAGCTTACATCCCGCGTCAGGATCTCTTCATCGAAAAGGACAGTTCGATCAACGAAGAGCTCGAGCGGCTGCGGCTGAGCACCACCGCCAGTCTGCTCAGCCACGACGATGTGATCGTCGTCGCCTCGGTCTCGGCCAACTACGGTCTGGGCTCCCCCGACGACTACCGATCGATCGTCCAGAAGATCGTCGTCGGCGAAGAGTACTCCCAGCGGGCACTGCTGCTCAAACTCGTCGAGATGGGCTACAAACGCAACGATGCCTTTTTTGACCGGGGGGACTTCCGGGTCAACGGCGAAGTGGTGGACATTTATCCCGCCTACTACGAAGAGATGGCGATCCGGGTGGAGTTTTTCGGCGACGAAGTGGAGGCAATCTACCCATTCAATACGCTGACAGGCGAAAAAGAGCCCCCCCTCGACGCAGTGGTGATCTACGCTGCCAACCAGTTCATCGTCTCTCAGGAGAAACTCGCCCGCGCCGTCAAAAGCATCGAAGAGGAACTCGCCCAGCGGCTCGATCAGCTCAAACGACTCGACAAGATGGTGGAGTACCAGCGGCTCAAGCAGCGGGTGGAGTTTGACCTCGAGATGATCGAGGCGACCGGCATGTGCAAAGGGATCGAAAACTACTCCCGGCATCTGACCGGCAAAAAACCCGGTGAGACCCCCTACTCGATGATGGATTATTTTGAAGCGATGGGGAGAGACTATCTCGTAATCGTCGATGAGTCCCATGTGAGTCTGCCGCAGTTTCGGGGGATGTATGCCGGGGATCGCAGCCGCAAGGAGGTGCTCGTGGAGTACGGCTTCCGGCTCCCCAGCGCTCTGGACAACCGCCCGTTGATGTTCGATGAGTACATCACCAAAGCTCCCCACTACCTCTTCGTCTCCGCCACCCCCGGTGAGATCGAAGCCCGGTACAGCGAAGTGACCGCCGAACAGGTGGTGCGCCCCACCGGACTCCTCGACCCGGAGATCGAAGTGATCGACAGCGAATACCAGGTCGAAAACCTCCACGACCGGATCAGAGAAGTCGTCGCCCGGAATGAGCGGGTACTCGTAACCGTACTGACCAAGAAGATGGCCGAAGAGCTCACCACCTACTACAACGACTTCGGGCTCAAGGTTCAGTACATGCACTCCGATCTCGATGCGATCGAGCGCAATCAGATCATCCGATCGCTGCGGCTCGGGGAGTTTGACGTGCTGGTGGGGATCAACCTGCTGCGCGAAGGACTCGATCTGCCCGAAGTCTCCCTCGTGGCGATCCTCGATGCCGACAAGGAGGGGTTTCTGCGCAGCGAAACCGCCCTCATCCAGACTGCCGGACGCGCCGCGCGCAATGCCAACGGCCGGGTACTGATGTACGCCCGCAAAATCACCCGCTCCATGCAGGCGTGTATCGACATCACCCAGTCCCGCCGCGCCAAACAAATCGCGTACAATGAAGAGCACGGCATCACCCCCACCACCACCCTCCGGGAACTTGACACCAATCTGCGCGTCGAAGATGCCGGCGAACTCTACAACACGCGCAACAAGCTGGATAAAATGCCCAAAGCCGAACGCCAACGCCTCGTCAAAGAGCTCAAAGCCCAAATGCACGCCGCCGCCAAAAAGCTCGACTTCGAAGAGGCGGCACGACTGCGGGATGAGATCGCGAAAATTAAAAAGCTGTAACTTGTTTTT
>JALVQH010000043.1 GCA_027031505.1 Campylobacteraceae bacterium
TGCTGGATTACGGGGGGGGTATTCGGAGTTTCGATCTCTTGGTAGATGCGGTATTCGAGATCACGACGTTTGAGCAGCAATGTATCCAGACTCTTATTCCACCTTTCTCGAGGAATGACTTGAATAATATACTGAAAGATCTCACTGCCGGAAGGAAATGCATGGAACCATTCTTCAGGAATCGGTAGCGTTCCGGTACCGCCTACTTCATCAGTAATGGGCTGATAAAATCTTTTGGGCTCCACTTCCTCTCCGAGCCAAGCTTCAATTAACTCTTCTTCAGCAAGAGATTGTGCAATCCATGCGACTGCGTGATATCCTTGTGGTGTAAGCTGAACCGCAAAAAGAAAGATCGCTCCGGTTTGTTCCACGTCATGTGTCGGAGAATGCCTCCCTCCCCAGTTGGTGATGCGGAGCTCGTTGCGGGTGCCGCCAAAAAACTTGTTGTTGTAGTATTTGACGTGGAGATCGTGACTGGTGTGGTTGAGAGCGGGGAAGTAACACTCCTCAATGGATAGTGTTGGATTGAGGCTCTGTGTGGTCAGAATCTCAGGAAAAGCCTGTTCGAAAAATGATCTCGGATAGTAGACCCCGGACTGGTGCCCGCCGGTCAGACCGGTATCGTTGCCCGAGAGGCGTTTGACGATCCAGGGCATGGTATCCTGATCGATCTGTTCGAATATCTGTATGAGGGTATATCCTCTGCAGCGGACACTGAAACGGCTCACCGTGTACGCTCCTTCAGTACCCTCGCCATTTCCCGGGCACACGAAGCGACGGCCGGCCAGGCAACGCTGTTGCCGATCTGACGATATGCTTGTGTTTTCGAGACGGGGAAAATGAATGTTTCCGGGTCGTAACCCTGCAACTGCATCGCTTCTGATACCGTGAGACGTCGGGGGCGATTTCCGGGTTGTTCGATCAGAATTTCGGCACCGTCCTTGTGGTAGCGTGCCGAAATGGTGCGTGTAACTTGTCCCTTCTTTATTGGAAGTGTAATTATTCCGTATCCAAATCCGTTTCCGGCTTTTGCATGATGCGCTTTGTGCCGCTTGAGCGTCTCCCAGGTGCCGGAGCCGAGGGTGTGGTCTGCGGCTTCGTCAAGGATGATGTCCTTGAGTTCTCTGCGGCGATATCCCGCTTCGGGCTGGTCGGGGATGTGGATCTCCTCACGTGTGATCTCCACCTGTGCCGGGTCATATCCCACGATAAAGATCCGCTCACGGTGCTGCGGTACCCAGGCGGCACCGTCGACAACTTTCCAGTTGATGACGTACCCGAGTTCCTCTTCGAGGGTACGGCGTATCACTTCAAAAGTGCGCCCTTTATCATGGGAAGTGAGGTTTTTGACATTTTCGAGCATGAAAGCTTTCGGGCGTTTGGCATCGAGAATCCTTTTGATGTCAAAAAAGAGTGTCCCCTGAGTTTCATCTTCGAAACCGTGTTTTTTACCGAGGGAGTTTTTTTTGGAAACGCCAGCCAGTGAGAAAGGTTGACATGGGAAACCTGCACAAAGGACGTCGTGGGATGGAATTTCATTTGCATCAATTTTTCGTATGTCTCCATATGGTATTTCCCCGAAATTGACTGCGTATGTTTGTTGTGCGAAACGATCCCATTCACTTGAAAAAAGGCTTTTTCCGCCAGCATTTTGAAATGCGAGACGAAATCCTCCGATTCCGGCAAAGAGATCGATAAAAGTGAAATCATACTGCTGTGGTGGCGGATAGGGGATGGCGTTCATCAGGTTCAGCAAGGCGTGTTGATACAGTTTATTTCTTTCTTCTACCCCATGATTTGTTTTTTTGTTTCTGGCAGATGCTTTCTGGAGAGAAGAGTGTTACAAGCAGTTTTCAGCTCGTCCGGCAGGGCAGGCAGGTCGATGTCCGGAGTCTGAAGAGCATGGCTTGCTGCAGCTTTGAGGGTCATTTTCTCATCCGCAACGGCTGCCGATCCTGTCCACTGATCGATCAGTTTGTCCATTTCGCTGTTGAGTTGATGCCATGTGTCCTGACTCATGATGTTCCTTGAATGTGTCACTGGGTAGAAGTATACACTGTTTTTTTGTCTGATATGTCAAAATATTTCAGATTGTCATATTTTTTATTGGATGTATTTACAGCGCTTTTACTCCTTCCATAAATACTTCCCCCCGCCTGGCATACGAGGCGAATTGGTCGAGGCTGGATGCTGCCGGGGAGAGGAGGGCGACTTCGCCGAGTTTGAGATGGGGGTGGATGG
>JALVQH010000044.1 GCA_027031505.1 Campylobacteraceae bacterium
GTCTCCGACGAGGGGGTCTGGGTGTCGATGAAGGTACGGGAGCAGTCGTTGGGGCAGAAATGACACCGGGTGCTCTCATCGGTGCGGGTGGTGTAGTTCAGCTGCAACGCCTCCTCGAGACCGACGAAGGTGCTCGATCCGGTGCGGGCGACCCGATCCCGGGCTTCCAGAGCTGCTCCGATCGCTCCGGCTTCGCCGCAGTGAGGGTGGACATCGATCCGTGCATCGGGTACCTCGGAGAGGATATAGTCCACCTGGGCCTTGAGGGCAGCCTGGTTGTACTGGGTGCCCCCCTGGAGGACAAAATGTCTGCCCAACACTGCCAATGATGGAGCCTGGACGACGTACTGCCAGACGTTTTTGGGGAGGACTTTGGCGATTCCGGCGAAGAGTGCCTCTTTGGAATAGCCTTCTTTTTGAAACGTCACCCGATCGGTATCGAGGAATACCGCGCAGCCGTAGTTGAACTTGGGGGCTTCGTGTGCGCGGAAGGCGGTCTCGGCAAACTGCTCAATGGGGACACCGAACTGCTTGGCCATCGACTGGAGGAGCATGCCGTTACCGGCGCTGCACTGGTTGGAGAGGCGGAAGTTTTTCATCATGCCGTTTTCGAGGAAGAGCACTTTGATATCCTGTCCGCCGATGTCGCAGATCACGTCGACGCTCTCGCCGAAAATCGTCTGGGCGCTTTTCATATGGGCGATGGTCTCGACGATGTTGGCATCGGCGCGAAGCGCCCCCTCGAGGACATCGGCGGCGTAGCCGGTGACGCCGAGTCCGGCAATCCGGTAATGCCCTTGCGGATCGAAGGCACGTATCTGCCGCAACAGATCGATCGTATCCTGGATGGGGTTGCCGGCGGAGAGTTGGTAGACTTTCAGCAACAGCTCCCCGTCTTCGTCGATGAGGACGGCTTTGGAGCTGGTAGAGCCCCCGTCAATCCCGAGAAAACACCGGACAGGTTCTTCGGGCGGTGTCGGAGTAAAAGGAGGGATGGTATAGCGGGCACGAAAATCGGCCAACTCCCTGGCATTGCGCACCAGCGGTGTATCGTGCCAGGGGTTGTCGGCGCCGATGCCGGCATGGCGGAGAGCTTCGAGACCGGCCAGACCTTTGAAAGGTTCCTGATGAGTCGATTCGCCTCTACCGAAAATCACGGCACCGAGTGCGGCATAATAGACAGCATTGTCCGGAACAGTAATCAGTGTCTTGATCTGCCTGGGATCGTAGGCGACACCCCGCTCGTCCCAGAGCTCCCGAATCCGTTTGCGCCATGCATCCTGCAGAAACGGCAGATACGTATTGGGGCCTCCCAGCAGCAGCACGGTGGGCATGAGGGTATTGCCGCGCGTCAACACGGTGAGATTCTGCATCACAATCGCATCGGCAAGGGAGTTCATGATCTCATCGGCCGGGACAGAGCTCTTGACGAGATTGACCACGTCGGTCTCAGCGAAGACGCCGCACTTGGCTGCGACGTGGTGGAGGGCGTCGTCTTTGAACGTGAGTTTGGAGAGTTCTTCGAGCTCTACCCCCACCTTCATGGTACACTTTTCGATCGTGGCACCGGTGCCGGAGGCGCATTTGTCATTCATGGACGTCAGGACGTTTCTCGTGCCGTCGTCACGCTCCTTGAAATGGATGATCTTGGCATCCTGTCCGCCCAATTCGACCACCGAACGAACCTCGGGATGTAAATGTTCAACCGCCAGGACAACTGCGTTGACTTCCTGGACAAACCGCGCCCCTATCGCCGGAGCGATCCGTGTCGCACCCGATCCGGTAATGTAAGCTTTGTCAATCGCATTGTAACGATCGGGTCGTCGTCGCTGCAGATCGCTCAGGAGTTCCAGCAGGGTATCAGCCTGCTTGGTATCATGGGGAGTATACGCTTTGTCTATGATGGTAAAATTGGCATCACAGAGGACGTATTTGACGGTAGTCGAACCGATGTCGATCCCTAATGAGAGAGTAGCGGGTAGCGGGTAGCGGGTAGAGAGGGTTCCTGCGGAGCCCTGTCCTTTCTCACTTCTCACTTCTCACTTCTCACTTTATTCCCGTAGAGTGCCCACGCGATCCAGATGAGGCCGACGAGGATAACGGGGATACTCAGAAGCTGCCCGGTGGTGAAGGGGATGGAAGTGGTGTAGTCGGCCTGGCGGGTTTTGAAATATTCGAGGACGAAGCGGGCACCGAAGAGGAGCACCGCGAACACGCCGGGGAGGATGCGGGCGGAGAAGTCAAAGGATGTGCGTTTGTAGATCGTCAAAAGGATGACGAAGATGATCAGGTAGCTGAACGCTTCGTAGAGCTGTACCGGGTGGCGGGGGAGTTGATCGACCCGGGCGAAGACCACCGCCCAGGGGACATCGGTGGGGAGCCCGAGGATCTCTGAGTTGAAAAAATTGCCGAAGCGGACGAAGGCGGCGACGATCATCCCCGGGATGGTGAGGCGGGAGAGGAGCCAGGTATAAGAGAGATGCTTTCTGCGGGCGTAAAGGTAGAGGACGATCATCATCCCGAGCATCCCGCCGTGACTGGCAAGTCCCCCTTTCCATACTTTGAGAATCTCAACAGGGTGAGAGAGGAAATAGTCAGGCTGGTACGCCAGACAGTGCATCAGTCGGGCGCCGATGACGGTACCGGCGATGGCGGCAAGGAGGAGGTTATCAAGATCGTCGGTGGGGACGTTTTCGCGGGTAAACATCCATGTGACGAGTGCCATCCCGATGAAAAAGGAGCTTACGAAGAGGAGACCGTACCACCGCAGCTGGAGCGAACCGTAGTGGAAGATGTTGGGGTCGATGTTCCAGACGAAATGATCCATTATTCGTTGATCCTCTCTTTGATTTCGCGCGCCATCTCGACTACTCTGGCAATTTTGTGGGTGGGGGTGAGGAGATCGTCCATCAGTACCTTGACAAAGGCGGAGCCGACGATGACGCCGTCGACCCCCTGCGCTTTGTCGCGGGCGGTATGTTCGTTGACTCCGAATCCAACATAGACTGGGGTGTCGGTGTGGGTGCGGATCCGTTCGACGACCGGAGCAAGATCTTCGCTCTTGCCACTGCCGGTGATCCCGGCGTAGGCGACGAGGTAAAGAAATTTCCGGGCATCTTTCGCGATCATGGCGATCCGCTCGGGGGTATCGGTGGGGGCGATGAAATCGATCAGGCTCAGTCCCGCCTCCTCCATCATCGGCTTGTAAGGCTGCGCCTCTTCGTAGGGGAGATCGGGGATGATAAAGCCGTGTACGTCGGCTGCCCGGGCCCGGGCAATAAACGTCTCCATCCTTTTGTGGTAAAACGGATTAAAATAGCCCATCCAGAGTGTGTCGATCATGGGGCCGATTTCGCGGGAGATTTCAAACAGGTCTTCGAGGGCAAATCCTGCCTGAAGCGCCCGAAGATTGGCTTGTTCAATGATCGGGCCGTCGGCCACGGGATCGGAAAACGGAATCCCCATCTCAAGCGTGTCAACCCCGGCTTCAGCCAGCGCAAGGGCCAGATCGACGGTGAAGTATTTTTCAGGGTATCCTGTGGTAATGTAGGCTACAAGTTTTTTCATGTGTGTTTCTCGGTTTTTGTCGTTTCGTGGTATTATACATTTTTTAGATAAAATGAGGTCTTGAAAAATCGCGTAGAGTGTGCAACAGCACACCAAAGAATATTTAAAGCAGGATCGTAGGAAAAAAGATGAGCATCCACACCCCCCGTATCGAGAAACGCGTCACGGTCAATACCATTGCCACCATGAAGCAGCACAAGGAGCCGATCACGATGGTGACGGCGTACGATGCCCTGTTTGCCCATCTGTTCGACGGGGAGGTGGAGATGATCCTCGTCGGAGACAGCCTCAACATGAGTTTTCTCGGCAAGTCCGATACACTGAGTGCCACCATGGATCAGATGATCTATCACACGCAGGCGGTATGCAACGGTGCCAAACTGCCGTTGATCGTCTTCGATATGCCGTTTGGATCGTATGTGACCCGAGAGGTGGCTCTGAACAATGCGGTGCGGGTCTACAGTGAGACCGATGCCCAGGCGATTAAAATCGAAGGGGGCGCTGAACGGGCACCCCTCGTGCGCCATCTGACCCGCCACGGGATCGCGGTGGTCGCCCACATCGGGCTCATGCCCCAGTCGGTACGTGCCGAAGGAGGGTACCGCATCGTCGGCAAGGACGAAGCCGATATCGAACGGCTGAAGCATGATGCGCTGGCACTTCAGGAGGCCGGAGCATTCGCCATGGTGCTGGAGGGGATGAAAACCGAAGCCGCACGTCGCATCACTGAAGCTCTCACCATCCCCACCATCGGCATCGGAGCCGGCAATGTCACCGACGGTCAGGTACTGGTGTGGAGCGATATGTTTGGGTTTTTTGAGACGTTCAAGCCCAAATTTGTCAAACGCTATCTCAACGGAGCCGACCTTATCCGTGAGGCACTTGGCCAATATTGCGATGATGTCAAAAACCGGGCTTTTCCGGACGACAAGCATAGTTATTAAATGAGAGGTGAGAAGTGAGAAGTGAGAAGTTATTATGGTTTGGCTTGTTTCGAAAAGCTGTTACCGGTAGCAGCATGGCAAAGCCATGCAAACCAGCACTATTCACTATTCGCTATTCACTATTCACTCCACTCCAAAGGAGTGTCTGATGGAGCGGATGGTTGAGATCGAAAAGTTTGAAGGGGAATCCTCGTATGAGCTGAGCTTGCGTCCGAGCTCATGGGATGAGTACATCGGGCAGGAGAAAATCAAAAAAAACCTCAAAGTATTCATCGAAGCAAGTCGCAAGCGGGGTGAAGCACTCGATCACATCCTTTTCTTCGGTCCTCCGGGTCTGGGCAAAACCACGCTGGCCAATATCATTGCTTCCGAAATGGACACCAACATCAAAACCACCGCAGCCCCCATGATCGAAAAGTCCGGCGACCTCGCCGCACTTCTGACCAATATCGAAGAGGGAGATATCCTCTTTATCGACGAAATCCACCGGATGAGTCCGGCGATCGAAGAGATCCTCTATCCGGCCATGGAAGACTTTCGCCTCGATATCATCATCGGCTCGGGTCCCGCGGCGCAGACGGTCAAGATCGACCTCCCCCGTTTTACCCTTATCGGAGCCACCACCCGTGCTGGCATGCTGAGCAACCCGCTTCGGGAGCGGTTTGGGATGCATTTTCGAATGCAGTTTTACAGCCCTGCTGAGTTGGGGAAAATTGTGGAGCAGGCTGCGCACAAGCTGGACAAGCCAGCCCGGGGCGATGCGGCGCACGAAATCGCACGGCGATCACGGGGCACACCGCGGATTGCCTTGCGGCTGCTGCGTCGGGTGCGGGATTTTGCCGAAGTAGCCAACGAAACGGAGATCAATCTGACACGCACACAGTATGCACTGGATGAATTGGGCGTCAATGATATCGGCTTTGATGAGCAGGATATCCGTCTGCTGGAGCTGCTGGTCTCAGCCAAAGGCAAGCCGATGGGGCTGAGCACGATCGGGGCAGCACTGAGCGAGGATGAGGGAACGATCGAAGATGTCCTTGAGCCGTACCTGATCGCCAACGGCTACATTGAACGCACAGCACGCGGCCGAATTGCAACGGAAAAGACATACACCCTCTTCCGCCTCACCCCGCCACACATCAACCAGGGAGGCCTTTTTGGAGAGAACTAACGGCATTATCATGATCCTCTTTGCCGTCGCTGTCTGGGCGGCTTTCAGTATTTACCAACCGTTTTTGCTTTCAATCAGCGTAGCGGCACTTCTTGTCATGGCGACATCCAATCTGACCCATTATCTTGTCACCAAATTTCATTCTAACAAGCTTGGAACCCTTGCGGCGACGATCCTCCTTTTTGTTCTGATGGTTGCCCCTATTATTTACATCGCAACGACGGGAGTAGCATATGCCAGTCGGCTGGATCAGGCAACTATCCACCATATTATCGCCAAAATCAAGGGGTTTACGCACGATATCCCCTATATCTCCAGCTGGGCCAATGAGTATCTCCAGGGAGACAAAATTGCCGGTTACATCAAAGACGGAACCCTTTATGTCACCAAAATGGGCGGTGCGGGGCTCGGCTTCCTCAAGGAGGTTGGTCTGGTCATTACGTTTTATGCCATCATCAATTACTACTCAGAACGCTTTTTTGCGCTGATCCAATCGCTGCTTCCGGTCTCGTATGCACGGAGCGAAAAGATGATCAACGAAGTAGCTTCCACGATGGAAGTGGTGTTTTATTCCATTGTCGTAACGGCAGTGTTTGAAGGGCTGCTTTTTGGGATATTTGTAAGCTATTTCGGGTTCAATGGTCTGGTATTCGGGGTTATTTACGGCTTCGCATCACTCATCCCCATTGTCGGGGGAGCCATCGTGTGGGCACCGCTCTCCCTTTACGCCTGGAGCGAGATGAGTACTCAGGCGGCTCTGACCATTGCGCTTTACTCTATTATCATTATCTCCATCATCGCCGATACGTTTGTCAAGCCTATCATTATCAAAGTGATGAAAGAGGATCTCCTCCAGAATGCTACCAGCATCAATGAATTTGTGATTTTTTTCTCGATTTTAGCCGGGATGGGAAGTTATGGATTCTGGGGGATGATTCTCGGACCGGCCATTACAACCTTTCTGTTTGCTACCGCCAAAACATACATCGAATACAATCAATCCCGTCAGGGAAAAAAGATCCAGCACATTGAGACATCATAGGTATCTGTCACATTCTTAGTCAAGGTACTTTTCCTCTTTCATATTTTTCTCTTCGATGTATTCCTGATACAACACAGCCAGTCCAAATACAGCCACCACAACAACGGCGGCAGTTAGAGAAACTTTAATGAGCATTGCCCATGAAATGCTGTCACTCCACAACCACACCAGCAAAAATACGGCATACAGGAGAAGGATTGTTCCGGTGATGATACTGGCAAGCTTCATGGCTTTCAT
>JALVQH010000045.1 GCA_027031505.1 Campylobacteraceae bacterium
CATCAGGAGTGTCGCCGGTTCCCGTGTCCGGATTGGTGCCTCCGTCGCCATTGTTGTCATGGGGAGTGTCTCCGGTGTCCGTGTTTGGATTGTTGTTATCTCCGCCGGCAGTACTGCCGCTGTCTCCGTCGGGGTCATCGGGAGTGGGATCAGATGTTCCCCCCTGCTGTGTGGCATCAGGCTTGATATGGCTCTTTATCGTATCGACTATGGAATGGATAGGAACATCAGCTTTGATCGAAAAGTCAAAAACTTTATCAAAACTGCATCCGGTCAATACTGTTCCCAATGCTCCAGCTGATAAAACCGAAATTGCTGTTTTTTTCAGGGGTAATTTCATCGCATTTCTCCTTACTTTAGCTTAAACGAATGCGAACAGAAACATGCGTATCAAAAATGCATGCACAGTAACTATAACAAACAAAATGACCAGAACAATTTGCGCAGAGTAAGCAGTGAAGAAAAGTTAAGACTACTGCATTGTCAAAAGCAAACAGTGCTGCAATACAGAGGCAACCCGGCTATCTTTTACGACAAAGACCCGTGGCTTTCCGTCCCCGCCTCACGACGAGTTTGGCCATATATACTATAAAACGTTATAATTGTATCACAGGCTTTCTTTAGAGAAACTTAATCATTCTGTTTCCATACCCCATCCATTGTCCGCCCGCACTCCGGACACTTTCCGTCAATCAGCCGATTCTCCACTTTGTAAAAGCCGTTCCGGGTCATGACACGGGCATGGCAGTCTGGGCAGAACGTGTCACCGTCTTCCGGAACGTTGCCCATGTAGATGTAGTGCAGACCCGCCCCTCTGCCGATCGTTTCGGCGCGACGGAGCGTTTCGATCGGGGTTGCGTCGCGGTTTCGCACCTTGTAGTCGGGGTGAAAAGCGCTGATGTGCCAGGGGGTGAAGGGATCGAGCTCCCCGGCAATGAATCGGGCGATCTGCCCCAGCTCTTCGTCGCTGTCGTTGTCCCCCGGGACGATCAGGGTGGTCACCTCGACCCAGATGTCCGCCCCCTTGAGTCGTTTGAGCGTATCAAGCACCCCTTCGAGGGATCCCTTGAGGGTTTTTTTGTAGTAGGCCGGATCGAAGCCTTTGAGATCGATATTGAACCCGTCGATGAGCCCTTTCATATCAGCCAGCACTTCCGGGCTCTCCATCCCGTTGCTGACAAAGACGTTTTTCAGCCCGGCCGCATGAGCCAGCCTCGCCACATCCCGGGCAAAGGGATAAAAGATCGTCGGTTCGTTATAGGTGTAGGCGATCGAACTGCATCTTTCCCGCACGGCAGCTTCGACGATCTGCTCCGGTGTCACTTCCTGCGACGTTTCGACAGCCTTGCTCTGGGAGATACGCCAGTTCTGACAAAAGGGACACCGGAAATTGCACCCCACCGTCCCAAGTGAGAGCGCCGTAGTGCCTGGGAGAAAATGGTAAAGCGGCTTCTTCTCGATCGGATCGATATTCAGAGCTGCCACTTTGCCATACACAAGATTACGCAGACGCCCTCTTTCATTGGCATTAACACCGCAGACACCAGTCTGACCGTCGGAGAGTTTGCAGTAGTGACGGCACAGAGTACAGACGATCCGATCGCCATCCGTGCGATAGAATTCGGAAAAATTCATATACGCTCCTTTGTCGCGTGTGTATTGGTGTATTGGTTATTGGTATATTGGTAAATGAATGCTTATTTGACTATACCAATCAACCCAATCAACCAATACACCAATATACCAATACACAGTGTGCTACCGCACACTCTCCGCCTGATACCGGAAGATCTCCGGGTGAGCCTCGAGGCAGTTCCCCGGCAAGCCGGCTTTTTGACAGAGGGTGGTGAAAAAAGCATCGAACTGCGGCAATTGTTCCCAGACGGACGGCAGGTAGGTCGCCTGACGGCCGCCGAGTTTCAGGATCACGCCGTCGATGCCGGGGCGGATCAGGCGGCGCAGCTCTTCCGTATCCCGATACGTCACCGGTTCGGGCGGCGTCAAGAGGGACACTTCAACTTCGATCGCATCAAGCTCCTCGGAGCGCACCGGAGAAAAACGGGGATCACCAAATGCAGCCGATCGGGCATTGGCGATCAGATCGTCGATCAGTGGCTGATGAGCGACGATCGAGCCGATACAGCCCCGCAACTGACGGTCTTCGTTGAGGGTCACAAACACCGCCCCCTTCTCCGCCAGCCACGGATATTCCCGCACCAGCGCCTCCCGGTCAATCCGCCGCTCACCGCTCAACGCTTCTGCGATCACATCCCGGGCGATTTGTACCAATATATGTTTGTCCATCTCTGGCTCCTTGTGAGTTGGCGCATAAAGCCTTTTGACAATGTCACGGAGGTTTCACTTGATGGCGACAAAGGAGCGCCCAACCCCTGCAAGGGGCGCTTGCGTTCGCGACTGCCAGAGCTATCGAGTGAAACCGGAGTTTGCTCAGAGAACTCTCTATCAAAGTATAGCACTTTTGATGGAGGGATGTGGCGACGTAGGTTGCAGAGAATGAGGAATCAGGAGTGAGGAATGATGGTATGCTTTTCTTCGAAAAGCTTGTATCGAATCGGCGGGGTATGGGGTGGAGCCGCCGGCTACGATTTCACTTACGCGACTGAAGTCGCGTCACCAATCACCAATCACGAATCACGAATTACGAATCACGAATTACGATTTTATTGCTGCACATCCATCAGCGAATCATAAAAATTGACATAATTGGTGTCGTTGTTTTCGCGGGCTTTCATCGCACTCCGGGGGTGTTCATTGAGCTGGCCGGTGATCATGTAGGGGATGCTGTAGCCCCAGTCGAGCTCTTTTTCAAGCGGCACGATCTCTTTTTCGATAAATTTCAACAGGGGAAGGAGCTTGTATTTTGGGTTTTTGAGGAAACCTACGAGGAGCTCCATCGGGCAGTTGCCCGCGCCGCGGCCGAGGCCGGAGATGGTCGCATCGAGGTAGCTGGTGCCGTACATCATCGCTTCAATGGTGTTGGCGTAGGCCAGCTGGAGGTTGTTGTGGGCGTGTATACCCACTTTTTTGCCGGCTGTTTCGGCAAAAGAGAGGTATTTTTCGGTCAGACGCTGGATCTGCTCAGGATAAAACGATCCGAAACTATCGGCGATATAGATCACATCGACCGGTGTCTTGCTGAGCGTATCCAATACTTGATCCAGCTCCCCTTCAAACGATTTGGAGATTGCCATGATGTTGACGGTGGTCTCGTATCCCTTGGCGTGGGCATCCTCGATCAGCTCGATCGCTTCGGGAATTTGATGGATATAGGTAGCGATCCGGATCATATCGACGACCGATTCGCTCCCGGGGAGGAGCTCATCCTTGACCGTGCGGCCGATATCGGACATGACGGCGATTTTGGTGTCGGTGTCGTTGTCTCCGACGATCCTCCGGATATCCTCCTCGCGTGAGAAGTTCCAGGCACCATACTCCTCGGTACTCATCAGGGTCGGAGAGTTGTTTTTGCCAATCTCCATATAGTCAATACCTGCAGCAACACACGCTTCATACACCCCCCGGACAAACTCATCGGTGAAGTGGAAGTTGTTGACCAGCCCCCCATCCCGAATCGTGCAATCCAGCACCCGCAGATCTTCCCGCACACTCAGCATCGAGCCTTTGATTTCCAACATAGTCGTACCCTTGTAAATGAATGGAAGTATCTTATCCAACCTTCCTTAAATCCGCTCTCCAACAATCGCTTTTTGTCCCGTCAAACATTCCAAATAAACCTATAGTAACATTATGAAAAAAAATTAGGTATAATCCATCCATGAAAAATCTCCACAACGCCCTCCAGCTCAAACAGCTCTACCTGCTCAAACAGATGGGCTACGCCTACACCGATCTTGCCCCCTCCGAACTCGAAATGGAGGCGGCCGATCTGCCCGATTCGCTTGAAGCGCTTGGGCAGATCGTGACGGGATGTCATCTCTGCGAACTGAGCAAACACCGCCACAAAACCGTCTTCGGCGAAGGAAATCCACGGGCAGATGTGATGTTTGTCGGTGAAGGACCCGGTGCCACTGAAGACAGTACCGGACGCCCCTTTGTCGGGCGGGCGGGGGAACTGCTGACGAAGATGATCGAAAACGTCCTCCTCATCCCCCGATCGGAAGTCTACATCGCCAACATCGTCAAATGCCGTCCGCCGGGCAACCGTGTCCCCACTGAATCCGAAGCCTTCACCTGCCGCCCGTATCTCCTCAAACAGATCGAGATGATCCAGCCCCGCATCATCGTCACCCTCGGCGCTACCGCCTACCGCTACCTCACCAACGATACCAGCCCCATCAGCCGCGTTCGGGGCAATACCATCCAGGCCAGAAACTACACCCTCATCCCTACGTTTCACCCCAGCTACCTGTTGCGCAATCCCAGTGCCAGGAAGATGGCTTTTGGGGATCTGAAAACTATCAAAGAGTTGATGGACAGTCATCCAAACCGTAATCGAGGTTCCTGAACGCTCTACGGAAACGTCGATGACAAATCAGACCGGATACTCCATGGAGGGATGGTAATCTCCTCGAAATGCAGCACTCTGCCGGTTTTGCGTATTTTCCAGTACATCGAAGGGGTACGATTCTGATCAAAAACCAGTCGACCCGATATCTGGTAAAGTGTTGCATTGGCCTCGTCGGTACGGTTCCAGTCTCCCCACATGCTGGCTCGGGCAGTGTTGAGTTTGGTTTGCTCAACAAATCGCGCAAGGCGGTCAACACTGATACGACGATGCAATTGCGGATCAAGCTGCTCCTGTGCAAAAAAATAATCTCCGTTTTTCAAAGCTGCCATAACCTGCTCAATGTAGCGATGAATGGGAGCAATCTCCCTGGCTCGCTGAGAGCGAATGTAAAGATTCCACCCGTACTTGATGCCGTAGAGAAGTACGCCGAAAAAAAACAGACGAAGCACCACACGGCCAATCTGGATCGAGAGCGATCTGGGCTCCGGGATTCTTCGTCTCATAGCGCCTCCTTCTGCAGCATCAAGGCCGCCACGATCACCACTGTCGGCACAGAGAGACCAACAAAATACGGAAGAGGATCAAAAATATGCCGGGTATACAGATAAAAAAAACCCAATACCAGTACTCCGTAAGCCCCAATCCGATAAAGCGAAAAGGCACCTCGTGCATCCCTCGCCACTTCTCCCGGTGTACGACGATGATGCTTGATGCGTGTCTTCTCCTCTTTGAGCAGGATAGAAGGAGTCCTGTCTACGGGAGGAGATGTCTCCTTGTAGATCCGATGGGGATCATCAAGCTTGTCCAGTACATCCCGATCATCCGGATCGGGAATCACCCCGGCATCGAGGCGCTGGTGCACCATCCGGGCATAACTGAACATCGAAGCTCCTGTTACAAGTGCCGAGGTGATATAGGCCACTTCAACATTGATCAGCCAGTTGCCCCCCATCCATACGGCCACTACCAGCAGCAGTCCACCCGCAAGCAGCAACATCCCGACCACCCGATGCATCAGTCGTCATCCCCATCGTCATCAAACACACGACGTGCAAAACGCGGATCATCTTTAAGCTCGTCGAGAGAGGCTTTCTGAGCCTTATAGGCTTTGTAGACATTCAGGATTGCTCCGGCCACACCCCAGAAGACACCAAGCCAGAAAAGCCAGCGATAACCCAGGAACTTCTGCATCCCGATCCCAAGCCCCACACCGATGAGAACAGCGACCACGATAGAAATTCCGAGGCTCAGTCCATCAGCCGCATCGACCATCTTTTTCAATTTTGGATCATTTTCGTTCATGGTCTCTCCTTCAGAAACGGATTACCGGCGCTACGTATCCGAAATCTCCCGCATCACCTCATAGGCGGCCGTGATTGTCTCGTCAATCATTGCATCGGTCGTCGCTGCACTGACAAATCCCGTCTCATACGCCGAGCAGGCCAGATAAATGCCCCGTTTCAGCATACCGCGATGAAAAGCCGCAAATCGCTCCGTATCATTGGCCAAAGCATCGTCAAAATTTTTGACCGGCTTGTCGCTGAAGAAAAATCCAAACATACTCCCCCGCACTTCGGTCACAAATGGGATCTCCTCCGCATCGGCAGCAGCCTGGAATCCTTTCATGAGCCTGGTTGCTTTTTTACCCAGTTCGACGTAGAGTACCGGGTTGGCTTTAAGCTTGCGGACACTGGCCAGACCAGCCGCCATCGCGACCGGATTGCCGCTGAGGGTTCCTGCCTGATAGACCGGCCCTTCGGGGCTGAGCTGCGCCATGATCTCTGCCCGTGCTCCGAAGGCTCCCACCGGCATCCCGCCTCCGATCACTTTGCCGAGTGTGACGATGTCAGGCTGGACGGATGTGAGCCCCTGCGCCCCGCGCAGCGATGCCCGAAATCCGCTCATCACCTCATCAAAGATCAGCAACGCACCGCTGAGATCACACAGCTTGCGCAGCTCGATCAGGAAATCCGCCTCGGCCGGCACCAACCCCATGTTGCCTGCTATCGGCTCGATGATCACACATGCTACACCATTTTCACTTGCCTTCATGGCTTCGGCGACGCTGCCGATATCGTTGTAGGTCGCCAGCAGCGTGTGGCGCGTCAGATCCGCCGGTACCCCCGGACTGCTCGGCGCTCCGAACGTCACCGCCCCGCTGCCGGCCTGAACCAGCAGACTGTCGCTGTGACCGTGGTAGCACCCGGTGAATTTGATGATGTCGTCCCGCCCGGTCACCCCGCGTGCCAGACGGATCGCACTCATCACCGCTTCGGTACCGGAGCTGACGAACCGCACTTTGTCGATCCCGTCGAACAGCCCCGTAATCTCCTCGGCCAGTTCCGTCTCGAGCGTCGTCGGCGCCCCGAAACTGAGCCCTTTTTTCGCCGTCGTGATCACCGCCGCTTCGATCTCGGGATCGGCATGACCGAAGATCAGCGGCCCCCAGCTCTGCACATAGT
>JALVQH010000046.1 GCA_027031505.1 Campylobacteraceae bacterium
CTAACGAAAAAAGAGGAGAAAACCTGCATGAAACGGATCGTCAAGACAGCTGTAGAACGACGGGAGGAAATCGTCCGTGCTGCCGGGGAGTTGTTTGCTGAGCGAGGGTATGGGGCGGTATCCGTCGAGAGCATTATCCGGCGGGTGGGGATCGCCAAGGGGACATTTTATCACCACTTCCGATCCAAAGAAGCCCTCCTTGAAGCCCTCGTCACAAAGACACTCGACGGGATCATCGCTGCGGCGGAACAGGTCGTCGCCGATCCTGCGCTCGATGCGCTGGGCAAGATGGCGGCACTGCTTGGGAGCAATGGTGCCGATCATGACCCCGGGAAAGAGGCGATCGTCGATTCGCTGCACCACCCTGACAATCGACAGTTGCACGAACGGATCAATATCGAGACGATCCTCCGCCTCTCACCCCTCCTCGCCCAAATCGTCGAACAGGGCAACACGGAGGGAGTCTGGGATGTCCGTAAGCCACTTGAGACGGTGCAGCTGCTGCTGAGTGGATCGCAGTGCCTGCTCGACGGTGGGCTTTTTGTCTGGAGCGAATCGGAGCGTGCAACGCGGTTGCAAGCGCTACAGGCAATGATCGAACGGACACTCGGTGCCGAAGAGGGATCGTTCGGCTTTATCGTACGTCACTAACCATAAGGAGCCCACCATGTCTGAACCCAACAACACCACCATCCTCAACCGCTACGACCGTACCCTTTGGTTTTACATCCTCTCCCTCCTGATCCCGTGGGTGCTCTGGCTGAGTGCCGGATACCTCAGCCATCGATCCGCCCCCACCCCGGCACTCCTCACCCTCGAAGGATTCCTCGGACTGGCCGGACTGATCGCTCCGGTGCTGGTCGCGGCCGGATATTTCCGTGACCCGGTGCTGCGGACAGACCTGTGGGGGCGGCTCTTCCGCCTTGGCGGTTTTCCCCGTATCTACCTCTTCGCCGCCCTCTTCCTGATCCCCCTGAGCCTCATGATCGCCCAGCTCCTCTCCCTGCTGCTCGGACACGAACTGGATCAGTTTGTCATCCGGGGACATGCGTCGTTTACCTCGGCGCTCTTCCCCACCTGGCTGATTCTCCTCCTTGCCCCAGTCATCGAAGAGCTGGCCTGGCACTCCTACGGCACCGATGCCCTCCGGCGACGCTTCAGCCTCTTCTGGACTTCCATGATCTTCGCCCTCTACTGGACAGTATGGCACCTCCCGCTGGCCACCATCAAGGGCTACTACCAGAGCAACCTCGTCACCGAAGGGGGAATCTATGCACTCAATTTTGCTCTGAGCCTTTTTGTCTTCGTCCTCCTGATGAACTGGCTCTATTACAAAACCGGCCGGAGCGTCCTCGTCGCCATCCTCTTCCACCTCTCCGCCAACATCGCCAACGAAATGTTTGATACCCATCCTGACAGCAAAGTGATCCAGACAGGAATCCTCCTGCTTGTTACGATCGTCGTTCTGCTGCGAAACCGTACTCTGTTTTTCCACCGTTGAATGGAGAGCAATAATTCGTCTTTTTGTTTTGTGGAGGGAAGTGAGGGGGGGTTCCCGATCGGGAGATCGGGAACGAGGCAGTGGTCGGCAATCGCTTTTGTGTTACTTATCGCTACAATATCCTGCTGTATATTTTTCCAGGAGATACAGGGTCGGCATTGCCTTGTATTTATTTGTCTGCCGCATGCAATGGGTATCGGGTCTGGTACAGCGATGGCTTCAGGAGAAGAGAGGATGTAATCTTTTTTAAGGTATACTTGTAAAGTTGCCCGGGATTAAGTCGGTCAAAAAGGAAGAGAGGATACGAGGAAAATAGAAATGATACTGAACTATAACGTATTGGTCGTGGACGATGTGGCGGACAATATTCAAATGGTGATGAATATTCTCAAAACCGACAACTACAATCTCTCCTTTGCCCAAAGCGGACGGCAGGCTCTGACGCTCCTGAAAAACGATGGCTTTGATCTTGTGCTCCTCGATATCATGATGCCGGGTCTTGACGGGATCGAAACGTTCAAAGTGATGAAAGAAGATTCCCAGATGAAGGATATTCCCGTAATTTTCCTCACGGCAAAAACCGATGTGGACACCATCGAGAAGACTTTCAAACTCGGCGCAGTGGACTATATCACCAAACCTTTTCATCCCTCAGAGCTCCTTGCCCGTGTCCGGAATCATCTGCAGCTCTACCACGCACGCAAGCTCCTCGAACTCAACAACATTTCCCTCAAAACACAGCTCCAGGAGACCGAGCGGAGGATCCGTACCGAACTGGAGATTACCCAGCAGGAGATTATCGATGCTTTGATGGAGGTGGTCGAGTCGGTCTCGGACGAGAGTGGCAAACATGTCAAAAGGGTGGCCGAGATCGCACGGCTTCTCGCACGCAAGTCCCCCATGCTCAATGCCGACGACGAGGAGCTGATCTACGTCACGGCTCCGATGCACGATATCGGCAAGCTCTTTATCCCCCCCGAGATCCTCCACAAGCCGGGCAAGCTGACACCGGAAGAGTTCGAAGTGATGAAAACCCATACCATCAAGGCACACAAGATTCTGAAGATCTCCAACCGCCGTGTCCTGAATGCTGCGGACATTATCGCTACTCAGCACCACGAAAACTATGACGGCAGCGGTTACCCCTATGGCCTCAAAAAGGAAGAAATCCATCTCTACGGGCGGGTGGTAGCCATCGCGGATGTACTGGATGCCCTCACTCACAAACGAGCCTACAAAGACCCCTGGAGTCCCGAGAAAGCGTTCCGCTACATTGCCGAAAACGGCGGAAAAAAATTTGATCCCAATCTGGTCGATATATTACTGGAAAACCAGGAAGATTTTGAATCCATCCTGAGAGAAATCTGATGCCGACGCATCTTCTGCCGGAAACCAGGCATCTCCGGAGGAGCCGTTGATGCGCCGGAAACTGTTGATGTTTCTCATCCTCCTGGCATGCAGAGCGTTTGCCGGGGTAGGCTCTCCCGCTGCGCCATCCGGGAGTGACGTCAACCGGAGCATACCTGTGTTTACCCCGGAAGAGCAGGCATGGATTGCAGTTCATCCGGTCGTACGGATCGGGGCACACAAACGGTGGATTCCCTATGACTTTGTCGATGATTTCGGTGCCCCAACAGGTATCATAGCGGATCTCCTCAAAACCTTGAGCCGGAAGAGCGGGTTGCAGTTCCAGATCCTTCCCGACAAATGGAATGCTTCGGTTCACAAGCTCCTCGCGGGTCAACTCGACGGACTCACCGCCATCACAAAGACCGCAGACAACAAGGAGAGTTTCTTCTTCACCGACCCGTATGCCCGAACGCACATCGTCATCATCGCACAATCGACCCGTGACGATATCCACTCGATCGAAGACCTGAAGGGCAAAACTGTCAGCGTCACCAAAAGCGGTTACGCCCGGACATGGCTCAAAGAACACTACCCTGCTCTGCATCTTGTTCCGGTTCCTTCGAGCCTCATGGCACTCAGAGCGGTCGCCTCCGGCAAGGTTGATGCCTGTATCGGCAACAGTCTTACCACCAATTACCTCATGAGAGAAAACCGCATTGATGGACTCAAAAGCGTCGCCGATCTGTCCGAGCTCGACACAAATGTCTCCATCGCTATCGATCGCAACAAGCCGATCCTTTACTCCATCATCAACAAATCGATCCGGGCACTTTCGCAGTCGGAGCGTAACGCAATTGTCACTACATGGGCTCGCCCCCCCTCCTTCCGTACTGTAGCGTTGACACCCGAAGAGAAAGCATATATCAAAAAGCACCCTGTTGTCACTGTAGGCGACGGTGACAGCTGGGCTCCGATCGGTTTCGTCGACAAGGGTCGCTACGTTGGGATCGCAAAAGACTACCTCGATCTCATTGCCCAGCGCACCGGATTGACGTTCAAGATGGTCATTGGAAACTGGAGTCAATTTTACGAGGCGATGAAGGCAGATCGAAACGACAGCGTGGATATGCTTGACACTCTGATGCTGACGCCTGAGAGGCTCACCTATTTCAATTTCACGCCTCCGTATATCACGATGCAGAAATTTTTCTTCATCCGAAACGATGTGCCGGCACGAACCTTCGATGACCTGAATGGAAAAACCATCGCGATTCCGAAAAACTGGAACGAGATCGGCTTCGTCAAAAAGCACTTCCCCGGGATCAAAATCCTCGTGACGGAGAGTTTCCCCGATGCACTCAATGCAGTCATCACAAAAAAGGCCGACCTCCTCATCGATGACTATCTCGTACTTGAGTATGTGCTGGAGCGGCGGGGGATCTTCACCATCGTCCCGTTCAAGACCGTAGGCAAAGATGCCATCGATCACATGCGCATGGCGACAAAAAAAAGCAATCCCATCCTCGCCTCCATCCTCACCAAAGCCATGAAGAGTATCGAACCGATAGAACAAAAAGCCATCTACGCCAAGTGGATCAAAATCAACCGCCCATCAAGAGCCCGGATCCAGCTCAGCAGGAAGGAGCGTGCCTGGATTCGAAAGCATCCCGTTCTGCATGTCGCCACCGATCCCGATCGTGCACCTCTGGAGTTTGTCGATGAACAGGGGCATTTTCAGGGGATGTCAAGGGAGTATCTCACTATTGTCTCCCGATTGACAGGATTGAAGTTCCAGCGCAGCGATACGAAAACATGGCAGGAGAGTATGGCGTATGTTCATGATAAAAAAAGTGACATGTTCTCCTGCATCTCCGAAACGCCGGAACGTAAAAAAAGTCTCTATTTTTCGCGATCCCATCTGACTTTTCCTTATGTCGCGGTCACCACCGTCGAGAAGCCCTTCATAGAAAATCTTCATCAACTCGAGGGCAAAACCGTCGCAGTCATCCGGCACCATGATATAGCCGACACCCTCCGGAAACAGCATGCACGGATCACTCTTCTGCCTGTAGATACCATCAAGGAGGCACTCGATACCGTCGCTCAAGGCAAGGCCTACGCCTTCATCTCTCTCCTCCCCACCGCAAGCTACAATCTCAACAAATACGGCTTTGACACACTCAAAATAGCCGGCAAACTGGATCAGAACATCCGGCTCTCCTTCGCCCTGCGCAAGGAACTGGGATCCGAAGGGACAGCGATCATCGACAAGGCCCTTTCGCATATCTCCCGGATCCAGAGAGAAAAGATCAAAAACCGCTGGCTCTACATCAAGCTCAACAAGGTGGTGGACTATACAATCCTCTGGATTGTGCTGGGAGTCAGCGCATTGATCATCGCCATCATCCTCTACTGGGCACGAAGACTCCAGCGGGAGATTGCCCATCGCAAACAGATAGAGGAGGAGCTCAAGATTGCCAAAGAGCGAGCCGAAGAGGCCAACCGAGCCAAATCGATGTTTCTCTCCAACATGAGTCATGAAATCCGCACCCCCATGAACGCCATCATCGGCTTTACCGAACTGTTGGATGAGCAACTCAAAGACCGCAAACTCAAGCGGTATGTCCAGACCATCAAAAACGCAGGCCACACACTTCTGAAGCTCATCAATGACATCCTCGACCTTTCCAGGATCGAAGCCGGGAAGCTTGAAATACAGAGGCGGGCCGTGGATCTGCACCGACTTCTCGAAGAGGTCGCATCGGTCTTCACTCTCAAACTTCAGGAGAAAGGGATCGATCTTGTGCTCGATATCGACACATCGATCCCTGAATCCCTCCTCCTTGACGATGTCCGCATCCGCCAGATCCTCCTCAATCTCGTCGGCAATGCTCTCAAATTTACCGACAGGGGCTACATTGTTCTTCAAGCCAGGGTCACAGCTGTCGAGGATCACCGATCCCAGGTCAATCTGCAGATCAATGTGGAAGATACCGGCATCGGTATTCAAGACGATCAAATCCACAAAATTTTCGGAGATTTCGAACAGGTCGAAGGGCAGGACAATCGCAAATACGGCGGAACAGGCCTCGGTCTCTCCATCTCCTACCGGCTGGCTCGGATGATGGGGGGAGATCTCAGCGTTACGTCGCAGAAGGGAGAGGGCTCCACCTTCACCTTCAAGCTCCCCAACGTCGACATCTCCCCCCTCTCCGAAAGGGAAAAGGTACCCGAGAAAGGGGAGAAGAAGATCACATTCGATCCGGCTAAAATCCTTGTGGTCGATGACGTGGAAGACAACCGGGCACTCATTGTGGCCGATTTTGAAAGTACCCCCCTTCATATCTTTACCGCTGTAGACGGACTCGACGCCGTCACTGTATTCAAGCAGGAGCGTCCCGATCTGGTGCTCATGGACATCCGCATGCCAGGACTCAACGGGATCGAAGCGACGCGGCAGATCAAGCAGATCGCCGACGTGCCGGTCATTGCCCTGACCGCCTCGGTGATGCATGACGACATCGACGGAGAAAAACGGGAGCTGTTTGACGGCTTCCTGAAAAAGCCGGTGCTGAAACGATTGCTGTACAGAGAACTTGCCCGTTTCCTTCCCCACAGAGAAGTGGCAATCAAAGATACCAAAGAGCCCGCTCCGCTGCTTGCGGAGATCAAAACGCTGCTGCAGGCCAACCGGGAGCAAATCGCCCCCCTGATCAAACAATCGAAAAAAACCAACAGCCTGCAGCACATCACAGCTTTGTGTGAAGCGCTCAAATCGATTGCGGCAGAGCAGGAGAGCCGTGCACTCTCTACCGTCGCCGAAGATTTGGATGAGGCGATCAAGACCTTTGATATTCTCGCCATCGAAAAGATCATGCATCTTATTGATTTTGAATAAAGTTTCCGGAGGGATGATTTGTTTGTGCACAGAAGTGAGGAGTAGGGGGCAGATCCCGTATCTGCCCGTGACCGGAGACGCATGTTATCTGATTGTTTCTGGGTATGCATTCCACATCGGGAGATGTGGAATGAGGAGAAGAAAATATCAGTTTTTAGAGATTCCTGTGCTTTTT
>JALVQH010000047.1 GCA_027031505.1 Campylobacteraceae bacterium
AGGGAAAAAAGATCATTATCTTGCACTCTTTTGTGAAAAAGGATCAAAAAACACCAAAAAAAGATTTACAAATTGCCCTCAAACGCAAAAAGGAGATAGACAATGCAAACAACTAAAAGACCTACATTTGCCAACTTCAAGAAAAAAGCATTACAAGATGAAGAGGTACGCAAAGAATATAATGCACTCAAACCTCTTTTTGCTATCAAGAAACAGTTGGTTGCAGCACGCATAGCCAAAGGGCTTACACAAGATGAAATTGCAAAGAAGATCGGAACTTCCAAATCAAATATTTCAAGACTTGAAAGTCTAAATAACAGCTATATGCCCAATCTTGCTACACTTATGAAATATGCCGAAGCACTTGGGATGAGACTTGATATAGGATTGAGATAACCATATTTGGCTACCTCCAGAAGACCACTGATGCTATTGTATTTTCGTATATCCGGCATCCTTACAGCCACGTATCCTCCGGAGCGGGTTTGGCCAGGTCGATTGTCCAGTAGTCTTTGTGCTCCGACTGATCGTCGTGAATATGAGCCATTCCAAATTCGGTTACGTTGGCGTCCATGATCTTTTTGCATTTTTCCGGATCGCTCAGCCAGTAGGTGATGATGGCCTGTACAGTGCTGACGTGTGTGGCATTGTTGTCTCCGGTTGCAATCTCTTTGATGTGAACCGGATGGTAGTCGTTGTTTCTGACCCGCTCAGAATGTGTACTTCCCCTTCCAAGATTTTGAACCTGAGCTGTATAATCAGACTGTTTCCCGGAACCGGTACCGTTGTCATGAATTATTCCGGATTTATTCATATCCAGAGTATGCTCATAAGCGATGGCGTATAATGTTTGACTCCACTTCAGCTTTTGCGCGTCTGCACCAAGTGTTATCGTTTCTTCTCCGCATTGCTGTGTCTCTGCTCTTTTGGTGTTTATGATTTCTAGAAGCGGATGGCTGTCAATATCTGGAGCATCTTTGAAAGGATGTGCTTTGTACCCGCCACCGGAGCATCCTGCTGCTACCACCAGAACAACTGTCCCGGCCGCCACAATTGCCAACAGTTTCTTCATAGCGACTCCTTTGAAATATATTGGGTGAATTATAACCAAATCTTCAAAAACTTACACAATTTCCCGCTCGATTTCCGGCGAGAGAGCAGTGGTCATCTCATAACTGATCGTCTCGAAGTAGCTTGCCGCTGTCCGGGCATCGTCCATGATGCAGACTGTCTCCTGATCCCCTTCAAGTGAAACAAAATCCATCGACACCCGCCCCAGTATCGGCAGCCCGTCCGGTGTGATATACGGATCGTGTGCATCCCCGCGCGGCCAGCCGTCCCCGTACCCCAGATCGTATGTTGAGACCGTCATGGTGTGTGGTGCGGTAAAGTCCCCGCCGTACCCGATCCGTTCGCCGGCCTGCACCCGGCGAGTCGATGTGCGCCGGGCATAGAGAGCAAGAACCGGATGCAAGGGGATCGGATCAAACGATGCGGGGAGCTCATTGTAGCCATAGATAGCGATCCCTACCCGGGCTATATCTTCATCGAAATGTCTTGACCGCAGCAGAGCGGCTGAGTTGTGGCTGTGGAAGCGGACAGCATCAAAGCCAGCTGATCGGACGATGTGCTTGACCGTTTCGAAGTTGTGCTTCTGCCAGTACCATTCACTGCTGAGAACATCGGCGCTGCGGTAGTGGGTCATCACACCGTAGAGCGTCAGATCGCGCTCGCGGATCAAGGTCAAAGCCGTATCCAGTTCTTCCATGCGGATGCCGTTGCGGTGCATACCGGTATCGACTTTGAGTTCGATCTTTGCTTTTGGATCGACATGATGGAGTTGACGCAGGTCTGTGACAGCAAACGAGAACACTTCATCCCGAAACGGTTCGCCGTTTAGGATCAGAATGTGTGCAAACCACGGTTTGATCTGTTGCGCCTCTTCGGTCGAGATGACCACGGCTTCCCGGATGCCGTATTCGGAAGCCAGCTGAGCCATGAGCGTCAGACCGTGGCCGTAGGCATTGTCCTTGAGGACAACGGCGAGGCGTTCTTTTGAGCCCGCTTTCAGAGCCAATTGGTTAAGATTGTGGTAGAAGTTGTCTTTGTTGATGCGTATAGTTGCCATACGCAATTATAGTGGAACGACACAAAATAATTACAGAGGAATCCATGAAAACCCATTTTTCATTTTTCATTTTTCATTTTTCACTCTGCGAGG
>JALVQH010000048.1:0-898 GCA_027031505.1 Campylobacteraceae bacterium
CCCCCTCTTCATCACCAGGGGTAACTTCAACTTTAAGATCCGCAG
Organism: Campylobacteraceae bacterium; assembly: GCA_027031505.1. GTDB lineage: Bacteria > Campylobacterota > Campylobacteria > Campylobacterales > Sulfurovaceae > S017-3. The sequence continues at coordinate 46 of JALVQH010000048.1, forward strand.
GGGAACACAGCTTTGCAAACAACTCCTTGGCAAACTTCTCCAGTGGCTGTTGTATATCCTTAACTTCCATGGTTGGATTATAGCAAAAATTAAAGTCTGTCAACCTTGAATTTTGGAAGCGTAGTATTGCGGTAATTATCAATCCTGTACTTGCCGGCCTTTGAGCTCCAGCTTGCTCCAGAGGTAGGAGCACAACTCTTAAGCAACACAGAGGGATCCGCCTGCTTAAGCTCCATCTTAATTCTGCTACCTTCATCTTTTACTCTCAAGACAAAGATCACAGGGCGCCAGTTGTAATAAGAATAGTTAACAGCAGAATCTATCAGCAGCCTTACAATAGGAGCGTTAGGGCCTAAATCTTTTGAATCTATATCCGTGGGCAATTCAGCAGCCATTTGCTTGTAGTTCTGACTCCCTCTTGGATCTAAAAATGACAATACTTTAAGTGAAACTCCGCCTGTAACTGGAGCTTTACACGAATTTACCGGCTCTAGTTTAAGAGAAGCTTGCTGAACATAGTAGTAAGGAAGCCTTGCCATTATATCTGCATACCCTATACTTGCCCCGCACATAATATCTCGGACCTCTTTAATGCGCTCTACGGAGACACGCGATCTATACTGAGGCTGATTAAACTTCCCATAAAATACCTTGTTCATAAACTCATCAGGGGTGCCAGATTCTGGAACTAAGCGCCCCATTACATATGCAAGCTCAATTACACTCAGCTTAGAGCTAAATACTAAATTCCCTGGAAGGTTATACATTGCATTGTTTGTTCCGGAAAAAGAAGCATTAAAAGCAGTATCGTATGAATCAGCAGAAACCGGAATATCCGGTGTGCCTAGCCTGG
>JALVQH010000048.1:908-2219 GCA_027031505.1 Campylobacteraceae bacterium
CTGAGCCCTACAGACGATCTTATTCCCCCACTTATCAGAGACATCCACCACCTTTAACCTTTTCCAGTCAATAGCCTTAGCGGATCCTTCACAAGTGCACTTAACTGGGACATAAGTATAGCCGTAATTCTTCTTAGCCACGAGTCCCAAAGGTTTGTCTTTTTTTACTAGCTTCTTAAGCTTAGCAAAGATCTTAAAAACTACCCCTGCATCTTCTGGCTTATTGTAGGTCTGATCTGAGATATCAAAACCTAAAGAAACGAGCAGATATCTTACTATCTTCTCATCATCCGAAGTGCCGCTCCATGCGGTCTCAAACTTTTCAGACCCATGCCCTGGAAGCCTATAGACCATTGCTCCTCCTATGCTAGATTTAGCAACAGCCAAAGGCAGGTTGTATGCATTGGCCAACTTCTTAGCTAGAGCTTCATCTGGGGCTGTAAGTACAATTCCAGGAGCCTGCCCTACCCCGCAACGGCTCTTCTGAGCCGCAGTAGCTGTATTTACATAAAGTGGCATTTCAAATTCAGGAACAGTAGGGATAATTCCCTTACTCTCAGGAAAAATGCTAACGTCTCCAGGAATCCTTCGGATGGCTAAGTCTTTGTTGTTTGTTCCGCCCAAGCTGGTATTTTTAGCAGGAGTTAAACCTCTGGCGTACTCCTCGCCTCTTTCTTCGATTCCTTTACGCTCCTTTTCTAAAATCTCTGAAACACTAGACACAGCGCTTGAGCCCACCTGAGGATCTTGCCTTATAGCAGCACGCTTCCCTGTTACAGGATTCTCTAAAATAGGTTGAGTGGTTTTCGCACCGCCTGCAGTAAGGGGCATCATTACAGTTCCCCCCACATACTCGGCCTTAACCACATACCACTGGGGGTATTTACTCTTCTCACATCTAGGTACGGGATACACTTTTTTCTTGCCTCCACCCAAGTCAACTGTGGTGTAACTTTCCTGTTGAGAGGAGACTGTCTGAGGCTCAGGATAAGCGACTCCTTTGTTATATGCTGTGACTCCTGAAGTGCCCGCCACTACTGCCTTAACTTCACCTTTTTCTGTTCTAGTTTTTTGAGAAACCTCTGTTTGTCTCGTCACCTTTTCTTTTTCCGAAAAAATAACCCCTAGACGAAGCGGCAATCTTTCTGCCAGAGGATATACTTTTGCTAAAACAAGATGTCGTGTAGGACCGTAGGCTAAAATTAACAAAGAGAAAGTCAGGACAACCCCTAAACCCCTTAAAAGCAGCCGTTTAGCTGCTCTTCTTGCTAGCATAAAAGATTATAAGGCATTAATAAGACGCTGTAAACG
>JALVQH010000049.1 GCA_027031505.1 Campylobacteraceae bacterium
GGATGGTAAAGTCCGAAACCGACAAAGAGAGTTTGATCGCGGCAAGATCCGGGCGAACGATGGCATCGTACATCTCTCCCAGCGTCCGTTTATAAAGTGCCTCGCTGAAGAGCCGTTCGACCCGCTGGGACTGTTTGGCGCGTACGCCGTGTTGGTAATTGATCTTGAGCCAGTAGAGGGTGGGGTTGGCTCCCATGCCCAGCGTAATGTAGGTGATGTGACGGGCGAGTATCATCACGCGGCGGCGCACTTCGTCCGGGTCGTCGATGGGGTCAAACGTCCGGCTGATCCCGATGCTTTTGCGTCCCGGTCGGTGCTCGATCCCCTCGCCGTCGTTGCCGAGGATTCGCCGGTACAGCTGCGTGCCGCTCTTGCCCCAGCTCTCAAACAGCCCGCGTGCTGCCTCTATCTGCCCAAGTTGGGTAATCCCCCGCTCTATCAAACGCTCTTGCAAACGACGACCGATACCGGGAAACGCTTTGATCGGTTTGTCGTGGATAAACGCCCGTACATCATCCGCCCGCAGCACTCCGTAGGGCTTGGCGTACTCGGTAGCGAGCTTGGCCGTCCATTTGGAGCGGGCGATCCCGATGGAGACGGGGATGTCAAACGCCACAAGTATCTGCGCCTGAAGATCGCGCGCAAAATCCTCAACCTGCCGATCCTGCACCCACCCCCCGACATAGCCAAAAAACTCATCGATGCTGAACTGCTCCACCTCAGGGATGCGTTTGCTGATAAAGGAATGGATGGCATGGGAGAGTTTGTGATACAGCAGATAATGAGACGGCACGACGATCATCTGCGGGCAGAGCTGAAGCGCCTGCGCGATGGGCATGGCGGTCTTGACCCCGCACTCCCGGGCTTCGTAGCTGGCCGTGGTGATGATGCCCCGTATCTTGTCCCGGCCATCGACCTGATCGACGAACTTCTCCCGAAACGTCTTCTCATGATCACCGTAAAACACCGGCGTGACAAACGCCCCGCTGTTGTCGTTCATCAAGCGGATATGCTGCCGCTTGCGACTGAAGATCTCGAGATTGCTCCGGCCACCCACGGCAGCGGGAATGCCTTTGAGTGCCGGATTCTGCGAACGCTCGGCTGAAATGAAAAAACTGTCGATATCGATGTGGAGAAACATAGGGGTATTGTAGCATGGTTTTTTGGTTCTCGTTAAAAATATGACAAATTGACGAATTTTTTGTGTTCTGTTATTTGAAATGTCAGGACGAAGGTGCTATAGTGTTCTTTTAATAAATAGTTTTCTCGAATGCTTTGATTACCATGAGAAAGGACGTTCCACATAAATGAAAATGCATGTCGATGTTTTACCATCAATAATTATTTTTATTCTTATTGCTTTCTTTATTAGTCGATGCAACTCATGGTCTATTGTTCAAGAACACCTTGATAATGATCCAAGAACAGGCAAAAAAATACAATTTGCACAACCCATATCATACATCGAAAGAAAAACTTCTTCTATAGTCCCAATCGTCGCAAAGGTAAAAAAAGAAATTTCAGGTCTCCACATAAAGTATGATAGTGAACGCGTGAACAAATATATTCCCAGCAGTACAATTTTCACAATTGAAGACATTTACGCCTATAGCGACTTTATGAATTCAATAACATTTTATTATGTTTTGTCAAATAAGAAAGTAAAATATATACTGAGTGAAGATACACTGAATCGCCTTCAAAAACCAATATATAAAAACGCACAAATGCCTGCAAAGATTTTAGATAGACTTTATAATAGCAAACTGCGTGCTACAATAAAATTTTATGTACCTGAGAAAAAAGGAAGATATTATGATGTATTGAGTATAAACAAATTTGAAGAGTGCGATATACGTGATGCTGTAAATAATGATGGCAACATAACTGCATCCGTCAATTTCACTCAATTGTCTTGTCTATATTCTAAACTTTGGGATAATATTCAAAGTGAAACTTACCCGGTAAAATATGAAATACTCAACAAGACACTGAACGATAAATAAGCTTACCCCGTCCACCGTCCCCGGTGGGAAGGAATATGCGCACCATATAAAAGATGGAAGGTCGCCTTGTTTTTGATAGGTTAGTATCCATCCCACGCGGGAGCATGGGACGAGATAAACATGGTCGTGCGTCGTAACGGATTTTCTTGGTTATCGTGTCGATAGGTGCTGTCGGGAGACAGCACCCTACAACAAATATTTGCACATA
>JALVQH010000050.1 GCA_027031505.1 Campylobacteraceae bacterium
TCGAAGGTGGTCGGATGCGAACCGTACTCTTCGGCCTTTTGCGCCATGAGGCCGACGTTGGAGACACTGCCCATCGTGGTGACATCGAACTGCCCGTTGCGCTTGACATCTTCGACGATCTCATCGTACATGGTCGCATAACTGCGATCGGGGATAACGGCGGCGCACTCCTGCGGTTGACCATCTTTGTTCCACATTTTACCGCCGTCACGGATCACCGGAGGCATGGAGGCGTCGATGATGATGTCGTTGGAGGCGTGGAGGTTGGTAATCCCTTTGTCGCTGTCCACCATCGCGATATCAGGGGCGCCGGCCTGAACCACTGCCTTGATGGCAGCAAGAATCTCCTCTTTCTTCTCACACTTCTCAAGCTTTTTCTCCAAATCCCCCAGCCCTAAGTTTGGATTGACCCCCAGCCTGGCAAATTCATCGGCATATTTCTCAAAAACATCTTTGAAGAACACTTCCACCGCGTGACCGAACATGATCGGGTCGGAGACCTTCATCATGGTCGCTTTAAGGTGGATCGACCAGAGCACCCCTTTCTCTCTGGCCTCTTCGATACTTTTGGCGAGGAAAGCACGCAGGGCTTTGGCCGACATGAAGGTGGCATCGAGGATCTCTTTGTCGAGGGCGTCGATCTCGTTGAGGAGTTCGACACCCCCCTCTTTCTTGTGGAGTTCGATCCGCACGTTCCCCTCACCCTCCTTGATGATCGACTGCTCGTTGCCGTAGAAATCCCCCTCTTCCATATGGGTGACATAGGTTCTGGCATCGTCGGCAAACGGGCGGAGTTTGTGGGGGTTGTTCTGGGCAAACTTCTTGACCGCTTTGGCGGCACGGCGGTCAGAGTTCCCTTCACGCAGTACCGGGTTGACCGCCGAGCCGAGGCAGGTGGCGTATTTGGCGCGGATCGCTTTCTCTTCGTCCGTCTGAGGATCTTCGGGGAAATCGGGCAACGCATACCCCTGCTCCTGGAGCTCGGCAATGCACCCTTTCAGCTGTGGGATAGAGGCTGAAATGTTGGGAAGCTTGATGATGTTGCCGTCGGGCTGCTTGACCACCTGTCCGAGATAGGCCAGCTCATCGTCGATGCGCTGATCTTCACGGAGATATTCTCCCATCGTGGCAATGACCCGCCCGGCGAGTGAAATGTCACGTGCTTCGACATTCAGACCGGCTGCTGCGGTAAATTTCTGCACGATAGGAAGCAGAGAATAGGTAGCCAGAGCCGGCGCCTCGTCGATTTTGGTCCAGATGATGGTGGGGAGTGAACTCATGTCGGGTTCTCCTGTATGTGTGTAATATTTGCATAGAGATTGTAGCAATTTACACCACTGTTACACGTTAAATCAGCTGAAAAACTCGAGTATAGAAATATAAGTGTTTCTTAATGATACATGTAAAGTCCCGTAGAAGTAACGGCGCGCTAATGGAATGCTAAGACACCGGTAATGCAAGAGGATTACAATACCACTATCCGATCATTCACAGGATACGGATACATCCATACTATTCCGGAAGGAGACTGAAAATGAAGAGACAACTTTTGCTTTTTGCGACCATAATAGCATTTGGTGCCATAGAGCTCAGTGCTGCTGGCGATACTGAGCCTGTTTTGAAAACAGCTGAAGCCATGCAGAGCAACCAGATCGCAACCACAGCAGAAAGCAATACAACACATGAAGCTAATGCAACTGAAGCAGATGCTTCGGAAGGAACTTATCCCATGCAAGGAGGTGACGCGACAACCAAAACAGAATAACACTACACAACACACATTTCCCCATACATTTAACCTGCCCCGTTTACTCTCCTCCCGGGGGCAGGCCGATTACCCGTCAGCGGATTACTGTTTCCCAACCAGGAGTTCTGAGTAGTCGCCGATTTCGCACAATAGCTCTGTATGCAGTTTTCAGAGGGTTTATTACCTTTTCGAATTCACTGAGGCGAGTCCTTCAAAAATCTGCCTTGATTATGAACAAAATTGCAACATCAAACATTCAGACTATTTATTGGTGCAGTGATAATACTGCTCAAATCCACCGTTACCGTTGTCCCCCGATTCAGTACACTCTCTACTTCAATGCCAATCCCCATTTCATCAGCCAGTTTTCGAACAATGTGCATGCCAATACCCGTACCACGATCCTGTTCTTTATAAAAACGTTCAAAAATTTTTTTGGGTTCGGCAATCCCCTTTCCGGTATCG
>JALVQH010000051.1 GCA_027031505.1 Campylobacteraceae bacterium
GACACCCTCACCTATGACCGGGCGCTGAGTGACCACATCCGTGTGATGGACGATACGGCTATTGCGCTGGCCAAAGAGAACAGACTCCCCATTATTGTCTGCAACATGTTTCGGGAAGGCAATCTCCATGCCATCGTTAACGGGGAGCGCTCAAACTGCTCCATTGTCAAGTAAAATTACCATATCAAAGGACATTCATGCGAATAGAAAAAATTACGGCACAAGCGCTCGAACGTGTGGATCACGACCGGTATCTGCTGGCCAAAGCTATCGGCAAACGGGCTGATGAGCTCAACGCCGGTGCAAAACCTCTCGTGGAGATGGACATCAAAAAGCACAAGCCGGCCGACATTGCCTTGTTTGAGATCGCAGAAGGCAAACTGATCATCACACGTGAGGAATAGCATGTGAATGAGTTTCTCAAACTCATTCAGCGTGTCCAGACCGTCGAGGACGCAACCGCTGTTCTTGCACAGCAGATAGAGATCGACCCGACCATTCGTCGTGCTCTGGAGCTGGCAGAAGATGCCCACGCAGGTCAGTATCGCAAGAGCGGTGAGCCGTACATCATTCATCCCGTTCTTGTCGCGGCAATTGTTGCCTCTTTGAGCAATGACGTTACGATGGTGATCGCCGCCTTGCTGCACGATGTGGTTGAAGATACCTCCTGCTCGATTGAGACGATCGAATCCCTTTTCGGCAACGATGTCCGGCACATTGTTTCCGGATTGACCAAGATCGTCGAAATCCGGGATCAAAGCCTGGCTCCCTCTCACTCCAATGAACGCCTCATCAGTTCGGCGCTGAGCTTCCGCAAATTGCTGGTAGCTTCCATCGAAGATGTCCGGGTGCTTGTCATCAAACTGTGTGACCGGCTGCATAATATGCTGACGCTTGAAGCGCTCTCGCCGGCCAAACGTTTGCGCATCTCCGAGGAGACACTGGTGGTGTATGCTCCGATTGCCCATCGGCTCGGGATATCCAAAATCAAAAACTATCTTGAAGATCTCAGTTTCAAGTATATCTATCCTGAAGATTACCAGGCCATCGATGACTACGTCCGATCCCACGATCAAAATCTCCACTTCAAACTCAATGCCTTTATCGAGAGCGTCAAAAACACACTGCATCAGGCAGGATACCACTGGGAGGAGTTTGAAGTGCTCGGGCGGGTCAAGCACTACTATTCCATCTACCTCAAAATGCACCGTAAGGGGATCACCATCGAAGAGGTACTGGATCTGCTGGCGATTCGCATCATTACCAGGGAGCCGCTGGAGTGCTACGAAATCCTCGGCGCACTCCATCTGGCATACACCCCGCTCATCTCCCGCTTCAAAGATTACATTGCGCTGCCGAAAGAGAACGGCTATCAAACCATTCACACTACTCTCTTCAGTGACGAAGGGATTGTGGAAGCCCAGATCCGTACCCGGCAGATGCACCAGCTCGCCGAATACGGAGTGGCGGCTCACTGGAAGTACAAGGAGGGGATTGCGCAAATCAATCTCGAATGGCTCAAAAGTCTTCATTATCAGAATGAATCGATCGAAGAGTTTTATGAACTGGCCAAAAGTGATCTCTACAGCGAGGATATTACGGTTTTTTCCCCGAGAGGCGACTACTACACATTGCCCAAAGATGCCGTTGCGCTCGATTTTGCGTATGCAGTGCATTCTGAGATAGGGGATACGGCAACCGGTGCCATAATCAACAAAGAGAAAGCTTCTTTGTTGACGATCCTCAAGAACGGTGACATTGTTCGGATCGTAACCGACGGAACACCGCGTCTTCATTGCTCATGGGTTGATACGGTTAAAACTTCCCGAGCCAAGGATGGTATCCGAAGCAAATGCCGCCACTGGATACGCAATGTTGACGAAAAAAGCGGATACAATATCCTGGCAACGCTGTTTGGCAAACAGCCCGATACCATCCGTACCATTGTTGAAAAAACGGGCTCGACCGGAACCCTCTACCGCGCAGCAGAACGGCTGGACAGCCTCAAGGAGAAAATCGCGAGGATTGCCAACAGCGCCGACATCAAAGAGGTTCGTTTCTGGGAATGGCTCAAGCGGGGATACAGGAAACCGCAAATTCGCAAAATTGATTACTTTTTCTTCTATACCAACAAACCTTTGAGCGGTGTGGAGTTTGACTACTGCTGTCACCCGAAAGTGGGGGATGGGATTGTTGCCTTTTATAAGGAGAACAAAGCTATCATACACCACAAATTATGCATGAAGGCGTATGCGCAGATCGAACAGGGAGCTCCGATGCTCTTTGTGGACTGGAATCACAGCAAAATAGCACGCTACCGTTTGATTATCAGTTTGCAGAACCAGCGCGGTGTTCTGGCAGGCTTGTTGACAAAGTTGACAAAAATGGGCTTGAATATCAACAGCATTGAATTGGGGATCAAAAGCAGCGAAAGTGCCGAGTTCTGCAAGCTTGAAGTAGAATCCGAGACCGTTAGTCGTCAGCAGATTCAGCACGAGCTCTCCGGCAAATTCAAAGTCATTGAAGTTGCCGCATTGAATGATGCATACAATACGTAACAGGAGAAATACATGGGGATAGCCAGAGCCATGGCCGAAATCGAACGGGGTGTTGCCGAGATCATCGATCTGGAGCGGATCGAGACACTGGTGACACGGTATTATAACGAGGGGGAGACGTATCGGGTCAAACTGGGGCTTGATCCCACGGCTCCCGATCTGCATCTTGGCCATACGGTGATTCTCCAGAAACTTTCGGTGTTTCAGAAACATGGGGCGGTTGTGCAGCTTCTTATCGGGGATTTTACCGCCATGATCGGAGATCCGACCGGCAAAAACGAGACCCGCAAAGTACTCGACCGCGAAACGGTCAAAGAGAATGCCAAAACGTATCAAGAGCAAGCGTTTAAAATCCTCGATCCGGACAAAACCGAGCTGATGTTCAACTCCACGTGGCTTGATGCACTCGGAGCCGACGGACTGATCCAGCTGACGACGCAGTACAATGTTGCCCGGATGCTGGAGCGGGACGATTTCGAGAAACGGTACAAAGCCGGGCAGAGCATTGCCGTTTCGGAGTTTCTCTATCCGCTTCTGCAGGGGTATGACAGTGTAGCGATGGAATGCGATATCGAGCTGGGGGGAACCGATCAGAAGTTCAATCTCCTCATGGGGCGCCACCTCCAGCGTGCCTACAACACGGGTAAAGAGCAGGCGGTACTCATGATGCCTATCCTCGAAGGGCTCGACGGTGTGCAGAAGATGTCCAAGTCGCTGGGCAACTACATCGGGATTGCCGAAGATCCCAACACCATCTACGCCAAAATACTCTCGATATCCGATGAGCTGATGTGGCGCTACTATGAGCTTCTGAGTGACCGGTCATTGACCGAGATCGCTGAGCTCAAGCGGGGAGTCGAGACGGAGGATCTCCACCCCAAAACAGTCAAGGAGATGCTGGCACACGAGATCACGGCCCGTTTTCACAATGAGGCAGCTGCCCGAAGCGCCAGGATAGAGTTTGACAATGTTTTTGCGGCCAATCGGCTCCCGAGCGATATTCCGGAGTATACGGCCGGGGAAGGGATCTGGATCTGCAAAGCCCTCGTCGATGCCGGACTGGAACCTTCCACATCGCAGGCACGTCGGGATATCAAACAAAATGCCGTCAGTATTGACAAGCAGAAGATCAACGATGAAAAGCTCAACCTTGGAGCCGGGACATACATCCTCCAGGTCGGCAAGCGCAAATTTGCAAAAATAATCGTAGGATAACAGTATGACATTGACAGGATTTACTATCGGGAAACACACCATCGAGAAACCGATCATCCAGGGGGGAATGGGTGTCGGAGTTTCGTGGGATCAGCTTGCCGGAACCGTGAGCCGCGAAGGGGGGCTTGGTGTTATCTCTTCGGTTGGAACAGGTATTTATGAGAACCGGGCATACGCTGACAGGGTGATGGCTGAAGGGCGCCCATACGAGGCGGAGAACTTTTATTCACGCAAAGCATTGTTCACAATTTTTGAAAAGGCGCGTGCAATTTGCGGTGATGCTCCGCTGGCTTGCAATATACTATATGCTATCAACGATTATGATCGTGTGGTGCGGGATGCCTGTGAAGCGGGTGCGGATATCATTATTACCGGTGCCGGACTTCCGTTGACCATGCCCGAAGCGGCGAGAGATTTTCCCGATGTGGCGCTCGTCCCCATCGTCTCGACCGCCAAGGCGCTCCGGATCCTCTGTCGACGCTGGGAAAAAACCCACGGAAGGCTGCCCGATGCGGTGATCGTCGAGGGGCCGCTCAGCGGGGGACATCAGGGATTCAGGCACGCGGAGTGTTTCCTCCCGGAGAACCAGCTGGATCAGATACTCCCTCCGGTCATCGAAGAGGCGAAAAAATGGGGTGAGATTCCGGTGATCGCCGCCGGCGGAATCTGGGATCACGACGACATTGTCCGGATGATGGAGCTCGGTGCGGATGGAGTGCAGATGGGAACCCGGTTTATCGGGACACATGAGTGTGATGCGAGTGATGCGTTCAAACAGGTGATTCTCGATTCTACCGAAGAGACGATCAAGCTGGTCAAATCACCGGTAGGGTATCCTGCCCGCAGTGTTCAGACAAATCTGCAGAAAATGATTGCCGCAGGAACCGCCCCCCAAGTCGCCTGCATCTCCAACTGCGTTTCCCCCTGCCACCGCGGCGAAGAGGCCAGGGCAGTCGGCTACTGCATTGCCGATCGTCTGAGCGATGCCGCCGATGGGATGGTGGAGACGGGTCTGTTCTTCAGCGGCGCCAACGGTTATCGCCTCAATGAGATCATCAGTGTCCGCGAATTGATGGAGAAATTGATGCGCGGGGAGGGGTAGATGCTGTTTCGCCCCGGGTTGACGCTGATGATGGTGTTTGGCGGTCTGCTTTCTGCGGGCAACATACTTGAGCATGCACTGGTTGAGAAAGACAGTTTGCTGTTGAAATTTGCCCGTCCTTTTAATCCCCGCACCATAGATGCTTTTCGCCTGAAAAAAAAGGATTCGATTCGATACGTTTTTGATCTCCCCCATACGCGGATGGGTTCCCGCCGCGTGCCGCTTGGTCTCCACCACGCCGGCGTGACCTCCTTTCGTATTTCGCAGTTTCGTCCTTCGACAGTGCGTGTGGTGATTGAGACACCCCAGAGTTATGGTATGTCTTATGGCAATCGTTCGGAAAAGGTGTGCGCAATCTCTTTGCCGATTCGAAACAGTACACCGAAAGTGCGCACACTTTTCTCCACCATGAATGTTTCCCGGAAGCAGGCGCCGGAGCCTCCGGAACCCTCGATCCGTCTGCACAAAAAGGCTGCGAAAAAAACTGCCGGCAAATCCCGCACGGAGCCCCCGGCCGTTTTTCGCCTCCGGCGTCATTATACGGTCGTGCTCGATCCCGGACACGGTGGACGTGACACAGGAGCAAGCGGAGGAGGACGCATGGAAAAGGATGTCGTCCTGCAGGTAGGAAAACGGGTACGCCGTCATCTTCGGCGTATGGGTTTTCGTGTGATTATGACCCGTGATTCCGACCGATTTGTCCGTCTGCGCAATCGTACCCGTTATGCCAACCGCAAGCATGGCGATGTTTTCGTTTCGATTCATGCCAATGCCATCGCAGGCCGCCAGAAACACCGTCGCCACGGCGTAGAAACCTTTTTTCTTCAGACCACACGCAGTGACCGGGCGAAACGGGTCGCTGCCCGGGAGAACAGTGTTGTACTCCGACGCAGCGATCGTCTGAGCAAAAACGTGATCCTCAATTCCGTCATGACGGGTCCGAAAATCGTCCTCTCCAACAAACTTGCCATCGACATCCAGCGCCATATCCTCGGCAACCTCCGCCGTTACTATCGGGGGGTAAAAGACGGTGGTGTGCGACCGGCTCCTTTCTGGGTGCTGGTCGGTGCCGAGATGCCCGCAGTGCTCGTCGAGATCGGTTACATCTCCCACCCCAGGGAACGCAAACGTCTTTTCAGCCTCCGTTATCAGGATCTTATGGCCAAAGGGATCGCCGAAGGAATTGCCAATTATTTACACAATCGTGAGCAGGAATTTGAATAAAACAATGACTAATTAACCAAATTTACGTCATACTCTCATTTAAGGAGAAAAGTTATGATGGGAAAAATGCATAGAAAATGTCAATGCGTTTTGAGACTGTGAAGCGGCAAAGATCCGGTAATACTGCGATGCAGTCCATGACATTTAAAACTAAAATCTTAATTCTGTTTACAGTGCTTGCTCTGGCAATCGGGGGGCTGTTTGTCCATTTCATATACACCAGCTATAAAAAATCTTCAGCGGTTTCGACACAGTTTCTTGCAGCCGGGATCGCACTGGACATCAGCGATCTGATTCGAAACATCCAGGCCGAACGTCGGCTGGGCGCATGGCTTTTGATGCCGAGTCACGCCACCGAATCAAAAGTGTCTTTTGAACAGCAGTGTGCACGAACCGACCGTTTCTTGAAGCAGCTTATCCACGATTTTGAGACAAAAACACCTGAAAAGATGGCACTCAGAAAAATCCTTGAGCCCTACAATGCTCTCCACCGTGCCCGTATTTTAAAAATGGCGGAGCACATCGGGAAGGTGCGGCAGGAGATTCGTACCCGTTCCAGAACTTTCCGGGAGACGGTCGAATATTACCAGTCGTTTGCTTCCGAGGTACTTTATATCCTCAACAGCCTTTTGTGGATAACCCGCTATCCCTATGCATACGGAACAGACATCTACCACTTCGAGCTGCTCATTGAGTATGCCAGTCTGGAACAGATTCATGTCGAAAATCTCCTCCTCTCCCGCCGTTATTTTCTGCGTGAAATTTCGATTATTCGTGATACGGTTACCGAGCAGCGGAACAATTTCAAAATATTTGTCTCTTCATATTCCCCGGAGGTTGATCGTTTTTTCCGTCAGATCGTTGATACCAGTGCCGAGCATGAACTTCAGGATCTGCGCCGTGCATTTTTTCAGTATCGCCTCAACTATCTCGATGCAAAGCAATGGTGGAAAGTAAGCTCCCGGAGGATTAGGAAGCTGAATGATTTTCTGGTTCGTTTGAATCAGAAATATTTTGAGCGTATGCAGTACAAAATAAATCAGGTAAACCGGGATCATCGGCTCCTCTGGCTCTTTGGAATCACGGTTACACTTGCTATGGTCACATTGATCTACACTCTGCTGCGACTGTTGCGCCAGGAGGAGCGGCTGCTGGACGATTTGCGGGTGGCATCGTTTGCATTTGAATCCCACGAGGGGATGGTTGTCACCGATGCTGACGGAGTGATCCTCAAGGTCAACCGCGCTTTTGTGACATTGACCGGATACTCTCCCGATGAGATTCTCGGTACCAACCTGAAAACACTCAAATCCGACAAATATCCTGCGACATTTTACGAAACACTATGGCATCGGCTGCTTAAAGAGGGGCGCTGGAGCGGCGAGATCATCACCACGCGAAAAAACGGGGAAGAGCGTTTCGAGCAGCTCTCCATTGCAGCTATCAAAAACAGCCGGGGGACAACAACCCACTATATTGTGCAGTTTCTGGATGTCACCGAACTCAAACAGGTTGAGCAGGAAGTGCGCTATCAGGCTACTCACGATTCGCTGACTCAGCTGTTCAATCGGAACTCCATGCTTCAGCGTTTGTCTGAAGAGTTTGCGCGGGCACGCCGACACCATTTTTTCAATGCTTTTTTCTTCATCGATGTAGATGATTTCAAGAAGGTCAACGATCTCTACGGTCATGCTGCCGGTGATGTTTTGCTGCAGACGATCGCCGATCGCCTCAAAAAGAATGTTCGATCCGAGGACTGTGTCGCACGGATCAGCGGTGATGAATTTTGTCTGCTGCTTGTAAACATCGGATCGGATGAGCAGAGAGCTGCTCAGGCTGCACGACAGGCTGCACTCAAAATTACCCGGAATCTTGAGGAGCCGTATACGATCGATGGGATTCCCGTTCATGCCAGCGTTTCGATCGGGATCAAGCTTTTTCCGGATGGCGATAAAGATATCGAAGAGGTTATCAACGATGCCGATACCGCAATGTATCATGCCAAAGAGAACGGAAAACACCGTTTTGTCTTTTTTGATCGGGCAATTGAACACAGTATGCAGGAGCAGGCAAAACTCGAGGCGGAACTTCGGTCGGCCATTATTCGCGACGAATTTCTTTTTTATTATCAACCCAAAGTATCCGTCGAAACCGATCGGATTGTTGGTGCAGAGCTTCTGATGCGATGGCAGCATCCCCGCCGGGGGCTCCTGTATCCGGCTGCTTTCATGGATGTGCTGAAAAATTCCTCGATGATTCGGGAGGTAGTCAACCTTTCGCTCGAGAAGGCATGCCAGTTTTTTTCGAAGAACAGTGAACTCTTTCCGGGAACGCTTTCGATTAATGTCTCATCTATAGAGCTTCGGGTGAGTGGGTATGCCGAACAGCTGCGCGCACTATTGGATACGTACGGCATCGATCCCGGGCGCTTCGAAGTAGAGATCCTCGAAAACGATCTGATTGAAAATTTTGATACCATTTCCGAAACACTGCATGATCTCAGAGCAGAGGGTATCCGAATAACCATCGACGATTTCGGCATCGGTCACTCTTCTATCAACTATTTGCATACTCTGCCGGTAGACACTATCAAAATCGACCGGGCTTATACCATCAATCTTCATGAAGATCGCACTCGCGAGCTGGTCAAAGTCATTATCCGTTTTGCCCATATACTTGGGATTCAGATCGTTCTTGAAGGGATTGATGAATCGTTTCAGCTTGAATTTGCCCGTGAAAACGGTGTCGAAATTTATCAGGGATTTCTCTTCAGTGCAGCAGTCAATGAGTCGTCGTTCTATCGTATGCTTATCGCCCATCTTTGATTTTCGGTGATCTCTGGTGCGCAGCGGGGCACACCCGTGGCATAGAGATTTCACAGTTTTTGATTGCGATGTTTATATGCGCAAGGCAGGATTGACAAGTTTGATTCTGGCACTTGCAGTACCTTGGCAGTAACCGTCAATCGAGTGGTATCTTACTGTAATTTCATGTTCTCCGAACCGATTGTTGTTTCGGGGAAAGGCTTTAAAATGAAACACAACCTGCTTGCCGCCGTTGCCGATTATCTCTGTCTCTATCGATCCGGTAGAATCTATCTCCCATGTAAATTTTCCGTCCGGAAGAGGTGCTGAACTTTTGATCTTCGCTGTAATGGCGGCTACTGCAGGCCGGTAGGAGCTGAAAACAACACGATAATCGTTTCCGCTATCCGGAAAGACAATCTCAATGTTGTTTTGGGTTCTCCGGCTTCTGCTTCCGGTGATAAAGCCGGTAAGCAGCGTGGACGGAAATGTTTCGTTCTTCTGCTGAAAGTGATAACCGCGTCTCCTCAACTGTTCAGGTTGAAAAAACTGCAAACTTACCAGATCGTCGTAGATTTCTCCTATCCAGAGATTTTGCTTTTTAAAGCCGATACGATGGTTTTTGATATCAAGGTAAAGGTGCGAATCAACCAGCCTTTGCACCGATTCGCTTCCATGTATGCTCAGATGAATTCGGCCATGCATTCCCCCGCTTCCGGGTATATTAAAATTGAATGTCTTCTCCAGGCTTATTGCACTGAGCATCGGCAGAGACATGCGGATTGTCCATCGGGTGATTTTCCATCTGCCGTCGATGCCGCCGTGTTTATGCACCTTTTCGAGCTCCATGTGTTCGTCCCATCGTATAGTATATCCATGGGTATGATGGTGCATGTGACCGTTGAGAATGATGGTGTAGGGTCGACCGCATCGGATTTCCCCGCCTGATAGAAGGATGCTTGAGGATGCAATCAGGATTACCATGCGATACAAATGTTTCAACGTCTTCCTTTTTTTTCGATTATAGCTCTTGAAAACTTAACTGAATATAAATTGGCTTGCTTTGATCGGAATTTTTTGCCGGTGTGGCAAGCACTCGAAAAAGCCATAGAGAATGATTCTGCCACTCCGGACAGAGTTTACGGGACGATCTTGACGCGGGTGCCCACCCGGGTGAATTTGAAGATCGTTCTGGCAACCCGGTAGGGGAGGCGGACGCAGCCGTTTGTGGCGGGGTAGCGTTTGATATATTTGCTGCCGTGCAGACCGATTCCGGAACTGGTCAGGCGCATCCAGTATTTGAGCGACGCTCCGACATAGCGAGCCTTCGGGCCGTGGTATTTGCGCCGGTCACCCCGCCATACCAGTTTGCCGTTTCGGTAAAGTTTGCCGAAAATAGTAGAGCGTTTGTCGGCAATCTTTTCGGTGATCCTGAAGTGCCCGGGCGGTGTCCGTTTGTCCCGGTAGGTTCTGGTGTTGGGTTCGATTTTGTGTTTGGCGCCGGTGGTGCAGGGGGAGTCAATGGCAACTTTCCCTTCGACGAAAAATTTGATCCGTTGTTGTGAAATATCAACGACGATACGGGTATTGTTCCGGGTAGCTTTTTTGAGAAGTTTGACATTTTTGTAGACACTGTAACTCCGGGGATATCCACTTGAATGGACAAAGGCATCATATCTGCCGGAGCGGGGGCGGAAATTGCGAGCGGCTTTGCTGACGGTTCGGTAGCGTTTTGGCACCTGCGGAAAAACCAGCCCTTTAATCATCTGATCCAACAGCCGTTTGCTCCCTTTTCCGATCCATCCGTCGACCTGCACCATGCCGTGAGCTTTTTGAAACGCGATGATAGCATCTTCGGTTTGTTTGCCGAAAAGTCCGTCGACTGCGAGCGGCTCCTTGAGGGAGAGATTGTGATCCATATTGAGGACGATCTGCAGGTTGCGTACAGCTTCGTAGTCGTTGGGGCACTCCTGGCCGTCGACCTCTTTACAGATATCCCCCTGCGTCTGAAATGAAAACGGTTTGCTGTGGTAGACTGCGTCAAGTTTTGTCCGGGTGGAAAGCCCAACCCATCCATCGGCCGGTTCGATGCCGTAGGTGGTCTGGAAGAGCATCACGGCGACTTCGGTATCGTTGCCCCAGATCCCGTCGGGTCGGAGGATCAGATGGAGTTTCGGGTCGGTTATGAGGGCGATCTGGAGGTTGGTGACCGCGAGCGGGTCATTGGGGCAGTGGTGGTCGACAGCCGGTGTACACATATCCCCCTGACTGATAAAATAGTTTTGCCCTGTTGCCCCGGAAATCCACAGTGAAACGAGCAGAAACCATCGAAGCATGTTCATCGATCTGCACATCATCAGCCGGCAACACCAATCGCTTCGGCGTCGGCACGCATTCCGGTGATGACCTCTTCGATCAATTCCCCAAGTTCCATACCGAGCATCTCAGCTCCCCTGCTGACAATCTCCCGATTGACCCCGGCGGCGAAACTCTTTTGTTTAAACTTCTTTTTGACCGATTTGACCGACAGATCCATGATGTTGCGGGAGGGGCGTACCAGGACACAGGCGTTGACCAGTCCGCTGAGCTCATCGACGGCATAGAGGGTTTTTTCCATGAGGCTGAGCGGTTCGACATCGGTGACGATTCCCCATCCGTGGCTCATTACGGCACGGATGATGGTTGCGTCATAACCGTGCTCATGCAGGATTTCGGCAGCTTTGTGACAGTGTGCTTCGGGATAGCGCTCATAATCGAGATCGTGGAGCAAGCCTGCGATTCCCCACGGTTCCTCATTTTCGCCGGCTTTGCGGGCGAAATGGCGCATGCATGCTTCGACCTGGAGGCCGTGCTGGATGAGGGCGGGATTGTCATTGTAGGCTTTGAGCAGTGTCAGAGCATCGTCTCGGGCAGGCATTCAGGACTCCTTGTCGGTCGGGATTGGGTCGGGGGAAGTCTCCTGCGCTTTGCGGCGGCGCCGGGCGGCTTCTTTGTGGTGTTTTTCGTAGCGGACAGAGCGGATCCAGAGCCAGTTGACGAGGAGGTATACGCCGACATTGATTACCGTGGCGGCAAAGAGAGCCCCCACATAGAGCGAGGTGGCGATCTGTCCCCAGTGCGCCTGAAACCACGCCATCGTCAGCTCGATCCCTGCGATCGATTCGCGTCCGAGCAGAAGGTTGCCGATGAGATATTCTCCATAAAAGATCACCGGATAGGTAATGGGGTTGCTCAGCCACACAACCGCAATAGCGATGGGGACGTTGAATTTCATAAACGGTGTAACGGCCATCACCCCCGCCATCTGCATCGGCATCGGGATCGACCCCCAGAACCATCCGATGGCAATCCCCCGGGTCATGCTGCGTCGATTGGTACCGAAATAGCCTGTAGGGAGATGGTATTTTTCCAGAAAAGCATCGATTCTGGAAGCGGTTTTCCCTTTGGGACCTTTGAGTGCTTTGCGAATCATTTTTCTTCCCGTATTTTTGTAGACAAAGTGTAAGCTTTTGGGGCTTTAGAGAAGCTTTTGAGCCCCCTCTTACCAAGAAAAGAGTACAATACCGCAACCAATTTTCGCGCAAAAGGTCACCATCATGAGCAATTATATGCTGTTTTCCGGGACAGCCAATCCTGAGTTGGCGGAAGAGATTGCCCGATACCTTGAGATGCCCCTCTCGGAGGCAAAGATCAGCCGATTTTCCGACGGGGAGATCGGCATTCAGATTGCTGAGAGCGTGCGCGGCAAAGATGTCTTCATCGTCCAGCCCACTTCCGCTCCGGCCAATGCCAATCTCATGGAACTGCTGATCATGACCGATGCCCTCAAGCGCTCTTCGGCACAGTCGATTACGGCAGTCGTCCCCTACTATGGCTATGCCCGACAGGATCGCAAGGCTGCCCCCCGTGTCCCTATTTCGGCCAAACTGGTGGCCAACCTCATGCAGACCGCCGGGATTACCCGGATGGTTACCGTCGACCTGCACGCTTCGCAGATCCAGGGATTTTTCGACATTCCGGTGGACAACCTCTACGGTGCGATTCTCTTTATGGATTATATCAAGGCTAAAGATTTTCCCAATCCCGTCATCGCCTCACCGGACATTGGCGGTGTGGCACGGGCACGCTATTTTGCCAAAAAACTCGGTCTGGATATGGTGATTGTCGATAAGCGGCGCGAAAGGGCCAATGAAAGCGAAGTAATGAACATCATCGGTGATGTGGAAGGTAAAGATATTATCATTATCGACGACATGATCGACACAGCAGGTACGATGGTCAAAGCCGCAGCGGCACTCAAAGATCTCGGTGCCACATCGGTCATGGCCTGCTGCACCCACCCGGTGCTTTCCGGTCCGGCACTCGATCGGATCGAAAACGGTGCGCTCGATGAGCTGGTCGTCTCCAATACCATCCCCATGACCCAGTCATGCAGCAAGATCAAAATGCTCTCCACCGCCCCCATGCTCGGGGAGGTGATTCGACGAGTGGTTAACAACGAGAGTGTCAATTCGCTGTTTGAGATGGCGTGATGGTGCAGGCAGTTCCCCAGTCACATATTCGGAATTTTTCGATCATCGCACACATCGATCACGGCAAATCCACACTGGCCGATCGGATCATCCAGGAGTGCGGAGCCGTCTCGGAGCGGCAAATGTCGGCGCAGGTAATGGATACGATGGAGATCGAAAAAGAGCGCGGCATCACCATCAAAGCCCAGTCGGTGCGTCTGGATTATATCAAAAACGGAGAGCCCTACATCCTCAACCTCATCGACACGCCGGGTCATGTCGATTTTTCGTATGAAGTGAGCCGTTCGCTGGCCTCATCCGATGGAGCACTGCTCATCGTCGATGCCGCCCAGGGGGTTGAAGCGCAGACGATCGCCAATGTTTATATCGCCCTCGAGAACGATCTGGAATTGCTCCCTGTTGTCAACAAGATCGATCTCCCCGCCGCCGATCCCGATCGGGTATTGACAGAGGTGGAGGAGGCGATCGGGCTTGACTGCACCGAGCACAACCTTGTTTCAGCCAAGACCGGCAAGGGGGTTTCGGAGCTGATCGATGCCATTGTGGATCGCATTCCGGCTCCTGCCGGAGACGAGACTGCTCCGACCAGGGCACTGATTTACGACAGCTGGTTTGACAACTATCTCGGTGCGCTGGCACTCGTGCGTGTATTTGACGGCTCCATCACCAGGGGGCAGAAAGTCAAAGTGATGGGTACCAACGAAGAACACCCGGTGCTGGATCTGATGTATCCCCACCCCATTGCCCCGGTCAAAACCCCCGAGATCCGTACCGGCGAGATCGGGATCGTCGTCATGGGACTCAAGACCGTCGACGGACTCAAGGTGGGGGATACCGTTACCGATGCCCGGATACCTACCGCTGAGCCGATTCCCGGCTTTGAGCCGGCCAAGCCGTTTGTGTTTGCCGGTCTCTACCCCATCGAGACTGACAAATTCGAAGAGCTGCGCGATGCACTGAACAAACTCCGTCTCAACGACAGTGCGCTGGCCTTTGAGCCGGAGAGCTCTCTCGCACTCGGCAGCGGTTTTCGTGCCGGCTTTCTGGGGATGCTGCACATGGAGGTGGTCAAAGAGCGCCTCGAACGGGAGTTTGGTCTCGATCTGATCGCCACTGCTCCTACCGTGGTCTACGAAGTGCTCAAAACCGATGGGGAGCGGATCGAGATCCAGAACCCGAGCGAACTTCCTGAACCCCAGAAGATTGATACGATTTTCGAACCCTATGTCAAAGCGACGATTTTGACGCCCAACGACTATGTGGGTAATCTTATTAAACTCCTCAACGACCGCCGGGGTGTGCAGGTGAAGATGGATTATCTCAATGCCAACCGGGTGCTTCTCGAGTATGATATTCCGATGAATGAGATCGTGATGGATTTTTATGACAAGCTCAAATCGACCACCAGAGGCTACGCCAGTTTCGACTATGAGCCTACCGGATTCCGTCCGGGCAAGCTGGTCAAACTCGACATCCGTGTCGCCGGGGAAGTGGTCGATGCGCTGAGCATCATCGTCCCCGAATCCAAGGCCCGTACCCGGGGGTTGGCATTTGTCCAGCAGCTCAAGGAGCTCATCCCCCGTCAGCTGTTTGAGGTGGCGATCCAGGCCAGCATCGGCAACACCATCATCGCCCGCTCCAACGTCAAATCGATGGGCAAGAACGTCACCGCCAAATGTTACGGCGGGGACATCACCCGCAAGCGTAAGCTCCTTGAGAAGCAGAAGGCAGGAAAGAAGCGGATGAAATCGATCGGCAAAGTGCAGGTTCCGCAGGAAGCCTTCATGGCGGTTTTGAAGATCGACGGGTAGGATGCACGGTTGCGCATCGTGTATTGGTGATTTGGCAGGGGTCTGGTGATTTGTTTGGCAGGGGTCAGGGAGAAGTAAGAAGTGAAAAATAATACGATGAAAAGAGACAAAAAATGAATTGGCTGGGTGAGTGGGCATTTCATATCCATCTGATCGCGGCGATTTCGTGGATCGGGGGGTCGGTGTTTATGTTTGTGCTCGGGGTGACGCTCCGGGACAAAGAGGCGCAGAAACAGGTCTATCCTCATGTCGGGCCGATTTTCGGATGGTTTGAGGCGACGGTGTTCGTGATCCTCCTGATTACCGGCGGAGTGCTGGGTCTTCAGTACGGGCTGTTTGATCTGATGATCCATCCCAATGCAACGGCTGTTTCGGATGCATTGCAGAAAAAGGTGATTTTTGTCGTGACGCTGGCAGTGCCGACGGTGATCCATTTTGTGATCGCCTACCGTACCAACGACCGGGAGCGTACTCCGTGGGAACATCTGTTCTCCCGTGTCTCTTCGATGGCGATCTTTTTTCTCAATCTTGTTGTGATGCACTACGCCATCACGCTGCGCGATATTCTGTAGAGGGGAGGGGAGTCGTGCGCTGGGTGATTCGTCTGACGGCTCTGGTGCTTTTGTTGACAACCTCGGCGTTCCTTGTCGATCGCTGGCAGATGCGTGATCGGCTGAGGGGGCTCGATCCGCTCGATCCGCTTCCGCATGCACAGCAGCTTGTCGCCGATGAGCGGTGGGCTGAGGCCGAGGCGTACCTGTCGTATTTTGTCGAACACAACAGCACGGCCGTCACGCCGCAGACACGGGAACTTCTCTCCGCCATTCATACCAAACGTCAGAGCTGGACATACAGAGCCAAAGCCCTCCTTGACGGCGCGCTCACGGGCACCGGAGGGGAGGTTGAGGAGATGATCGGAGCCGGAATCGCCGATCTGTTTGTGGCAGGGGATATCCGGGATCTGCTCATACAGGGGAACCGCTGGCTCCACGGGGAGGAGACCGATGAGGTGATTCTCGCCCTTTCTTCTCTCGGTGTGGCGGCCACGGCGGCTACGATCACCACTGCCGGAGGTGCTGGAGGGATCAAAGGGGCTCTCTCTCTGCTCAAGAGTATGCGCCGCAAACGTCTCCTCCCTCCCTGGCTCCTCAAGGCTCTTATCCGTCTCCCGGGCGCTTCCGATGTCCGCAAAGCCTCCAATGCCCTCATGGAACCCATTGCCGATCTTTACCACACCACCGGCTTTCTCGGTACACGGGAGATCCTCGCCCGCTCTACGAGTCTGAAAGGACTCGAAAACATGCGTTTTTTTGCCAGACGCTTCGGTCGGGACAGCGCCGTGCTGCTGCGGATCGATCCGGCCGCGCTCCGCCTTGCGGAGCACCTCCCTGCCCGGACGATCACCCGTGCTTCACTGTACGGAAAACCGGGCTTCAAAGCTCTTGCCAAACGGGTTAAGTATACTGCGCGCCTCTCCAAATATATTTCCAGGCACTGGCAGGGGATTTTGCGCAAAATACCGGTGGGATTGTTGGTAGGTGTATGGCTGGCTTCTGCGATACTCCTCTTTGCCCCTCAGCGTATCATAAGATTGAGTTAACCGTTGTTTACCATTGATTCATCTCTGATTAATCCAGAGAAGGTATTCTTTCACAGAATATTTTGAATCAAGGAACTCTTGCATGCGTTTTTTTCTCGGATTGATCGTGATGTGGGGTGCGCTTCATGCTGCTGCATCTACCCATCCTGCTGCCGTACCTCATCCGACCAGAATCTATACGGTTCATTCCGGTGATTCTCTCTATGCAATTGCCCGTCGTCATGCGATGACCCTCAATGAGGTGCTTACCCTCAATGCACTGAAACGCAATGTTCCGCTGCGTATCGGTCAGAAGCTCAAAGTCTATGGGTATGCCGGGAAGACCCGACCGTATGTGGTGCAGCCCGGCGACAGCCCCCTCATCCTTGCACGCAAATTTCATATGTCACTTCAAGATATAATCCGTGCCAACGGTATCGATTTCTGGCGGCACCGGATTGCCGCAGGGGAGATACTCCAGGTTCGTCAGAACCGTCGACCCAAACCCCGGTTGGCTCTGGCGGAGAAAATTGTCCGGGATGCCCGCCGCTATCTTGGGGTGCGCTACAAATGGGGCGGCAACAATCCCCGTCACGGAATCGACTGTTCCCGTTTTGCCCAATTGGTGTATAAAAAACAGGGAGTTGTACTCCCCCGTGTTTCAGGCGACCAATACCGTTTCGCTCTCAAGCGGGGGAAACGGGTCTCGATCAAAGCAGCCCAAAAAGGTGACCTGATTTTTTTCCGCACCCGTCATCGCCGAATCGGGCACGTCGGAATCATCATCGATCCGAAAAAACACCTTTTTCAGCAATCCTCCAGCGGTGCCGGCCGCAACAACATCGCCCGCTACGACGTGGGCTCATACCGCCGTCGGCTGCGCGGTATCGTCCATATGAACCTTCCGGCGCATCGGACAACCGCTTCTCGAAGCAGGCGGCATACATCGCACCGCTCCTGAGTGTATAATGCGCTGAACGTTTCGATGATTACCTGATCCAAAAGCCTATTTCAAAAAGGTTCAGATAAATGGCCGATACCGGGAAGGCGACACCGGAGGGAGAGATTCGAACGGGTCGTGTTCGTTTGATGAATAGCTACACGTCTGAGCCATGCTGCTCCACCGCCTGTTGCAGCTTCTTCCGATACGCCTCTCTGAGTTCAGCAGGCTCCAGGATCACGAGATCGGGCAGCCACTTCTGGACAAAGGGAAGGATCTCGAGCGGTTGCGTGTATCGGAGGGTGAAGAGCACCGATCCATCCTCCTGCTCTGATAGAAACTGTTGACTGGTGAAGAATTTCTTCATATCAGGCTGGAAATAGCGGGCAATGGCGGGGGAGGCTTTCAGGGTAGCCTTTTGGGGTTCCCGGTCGAAGCGTGTCATGGCATTCTGGAGATCCCTTTCGAGTGCCTTTAGATGCTTGTCGATGGAGCCGATCTGATAACTGTTTTTCCTGCTGTAGCCGACGTGTTTGATAAAGGAGACCCTCGCAAGCTTGAGTGCATCGTCCGGATCCGCATACGCGAGGTACCAGTTGTTGTCGACAAAAACAAGCTTGATGCATTTGGCCTCTATCTCGTGCGCTTCATCGGAAAATCGGAGCATGCGATATTCGTGATGGGTGATGGCTTTTTTGAGCGCATTGAAGATATCTCTGTTTTGGATCTCTTCGTAGATCGGGTTTCGGAAGAGATACGCCCCTGTGCCGTTGAGGGTGCTTTTGTGCTCCAGGCTTTTGAAGAGATTGGGACTGCTCTGGCTGAGGAGATAGAGGAGGTCATTGACATCGTCACGCTGTTTGAACGCATCGAGGAAGACGTCAAAACTGTCGAAGAGTTTGTAGGCCTTCTGTCGTCCCTTTTTGACCTCGATGATGTTGTGAAACTCCTCCCTGAGATCGTCAAACATTCTGCCGATCTGTTTGGGACTTCTCTCGAGTATCGGTTCGAGTTCGTAGGGGCTGAGTGTACGGTCGGGTCGTTTGTGAAACTCTTCCATGATGGTACGGTAGTGTCTGGGGATCAAGGTGATAAATTCCCGATCGTAGTCGCGGAGTTTTCGGTAGACCATTTCACCGATGTGTTGTTGGATCTTTGGGTAATCCTGAGCCGCGATCTTGATCAGGGCATCGTAATAAAAAGGTTCGGAGGGCTCGTCGAGCATCTCGACACGGCCGGTTGATTCGTCGTAGCCCCTTTTGGGATGGATACTCTGTTTGGGGAAGGAGTGCTTTTGGGTGAGCTCTTCGTAGTTGTGATACCGTTCGTACATGTCCCGGAGGGTGTCGGCGGGGATGTTGTGGCGGTAGCCTTCGTTGCTCTGTGCTTCGATGTGCTCTTCGAGGCTGCGGGGAAGGAAGTCGATCATCAGGACATCGTATCCGAACGTTTTGGCCAGATCGTAATAGGGGCGGGCTTCCCAGGGCTCGATGTTGGTGTTGTCGCAGATGACCAGTTCGATACCCTGCTCAAGCGACGATGTGAAGGCTTCTTGAT
>JALVQH010000052.1 GCA_027031505.1 Campylobacteraceae bacterium
GTGTCGTGGGGTGTGTCATGTGCGGACATGACGGCAGGCGGGGCTATCTGCAGCATCTTGTCGTCAAACCGGAACACCGGCGCCACGGCATCGGAAAAGCTCTGGTAACAGCATGCATAAATTCCCTGAAACAAATCGGAATCTACAAGACGCATCTTTTTATTCTCAAATCAAACAGCCTTGCTGACGCATTCTGGGCAAGCAACGGGTGGATACTCAGAGACGAAATCAACCTGTATTCATACAATGATTCATCCAATGAAAATATCTGACGAAAAGCGGCTCCGGTTTTTTATTCAATTGCACTTCGAAAATTCTTGACAAACCATTTAAGGTTTCGGTATAATCCCATTAAGTCGATGTAAGTCTCAAGAGGCAGAGCGGCGCATCGTTTCGGCGATGGGCGTGGTGTCGGTTTCAAGTACCGACCATCGGCTTTTAGATGATTTTTTTAAACATAGTATGCTTCATATCCCCTTCTTTTATAAGACCACTTGTGATAATTTTATTGCACATTCGTTTCCCTCTTCTGTAATTTGGTTTTACTACAATTTTATACAAAATATCCCATTGATGACCCAAATAAACCAAATTGATTCTATGTTTGGCTGTATCAATATAAACCGCTTCAGGATTTTCCAGAGTTGAAGAGAATTTTTCTATCATATCATTTGAAACAGATTTGCCCCGCTTTACTTTGATATCCCGCAACATATGATTATACGCTTTGACACTCAGGAAAATTTCACGGCTTTCTATCCTTATGCCATAGTCTGACAGCTTATTCCAGATAGGTTCCGACAGGACACCAATGGCTACTTCATTCCGGGTGATGGTATTTTGCTGAATATCTCGAATGAATTTCTTGAGATTGGCAGCATAATCGGGCACGACATCCAGTGCCTCCACCGAAACACGCCTCCCGACAATCCTCCCAACCGCTTCCCGATCGATCGCACCGGTAGCAAACACTCTCAACGTCGCAGCCTCACCCGTGGAGGGGAACCCGATCAACGACCGCAACCGTCTGGCGATCGCTTCTCCGGTCTCGATCAGGGTCACCGGATACCCCATCGTCGCTTCGATCGCGTCGGCCGCCAGCGGATAGTGGGTGCATCCGAGCACGATCGTATCGACCCCGGCTTCGCGCATGGGAGCCAGCCACATCTCAAGCATTGCACCCGTTTCAGGCGTATCGGTTCGACCCGCTTCAATCTGTTCGACGAGTCCGGGACACGCCTGCTCATAGAGGGTCACTTCGGTGCCATGGTAGAGACGATCGGTCAGCTCCTGGTACTTGTCCCCCGCCAGCGTCGCCGGTGTGGCAAGGATACCGACTTTGTGTGTTCGGGTTAGACTCAAAGCCGGTTTGATCCCCGGCTCGGTACCGATGATGGGCAGATCGGGGAAATGCTCCCGCAGCATCGCAATCGCCGCAGACGTCGCCGTATTGCAGGCGATTACCAGTGCATCAATATCATGATATTCGATAAAATATCGGGCAATTTCGAGGGAAAATCGGCGGATCTCCTCATGGGATTTTTCACCATACGGGGCATGGAAGGTATCGGCAATGTAAAAAATTTCAGTGTCAGGAAGAGTTTTGAGAAGGGCTTTGACAACCGTCAATCCCCCCAAACCGGAATCAAAAACACCAACCCTGCGGGGAGTTGAGAGTTGAGAGTTGAGAGTTGAGAGTTTGGGGGTCATTTTGTTTCTTTGGTTGTTTTGAGTATGCTAACCAGAAGTTTTATTAATTGTTCATTTTCGTCCATGAGCGTTGTCACAGTCGTTTCATTGTCATTTAAATAATCCGTTTGAATCAATAAACGAATCCAATACAAGCTCTCACGAGCCTCTTTGAGTGCTATGGAGAGTTTCGCAATAAAATCGTTTCGGCTCTGAGCATCCTGTGCTTCGGTTACGTTCGCACCGATAGATGTGCCGGAGCGCAAAATCTGTGAGGCAAGTGCATGTGGTGTATGCTTTTGGAGTAAAAACCGGTGAAGACGCACAATCCGAACCGCAAAAGCAAAAGCCTTATCCTCCAATACACTCCGACCACCACTATCACTCACCAGCACCTCCTTAAAAAGCCATTCTCAACTCTTCACTCTCAACTCTTCACTCTCAACTCTTCACTCTCAACTCTTCACTCTCAACTCTCAACTCTCCACTCAAAAAGCCCCCGGCTTTT
>JALVQH010000053.1 GCA_027031505.1 Campylobacteraceae bacterium
GGCTGGTGGGGTACAGGTGCGCGGTGGCGCACCTTGTGTTTTATTTTTTGTAATTCGCAATCGCTTTGTCAAGAATCTCGGCGGCTTTTTTCTTCCCTTCAAATCCGGTCACTTTGACCCATTTGCCGGGTTCGAGGGCTTTATAGGTTTCGAAGAAATTTTGAATACGATCAAGAGTCGCCTGAGGGACGTCGCTTAGATCCTGGATGTCGGCGTAGGTGGGGTCGATTTTGGTGGTGGGAACGGCGAGGAGCTTTTCGTCACCGCCGCTTTCGTCTTCGGTCATGAGGACGCCGACGAGGCGGCATTTGATGACGGAGCCGGCCTGGAGGGGTGCCTGACCCAGCACGAGGATATCGGCCGGATCACCATCATCACTGAGGGTGTTGGCCACAAAGCCGTAGTTGGCGGGGTAATGGACAGCTGAGTAGAGAACACGGTCGACGAAAATAGCACCACTTTCTTTGTCGAGTTCGTACTTGATGTTGGAGTTGAGAGGGACTTCAATGATAGATAGAACGCTGTCAGGGTTGTCGCCGTGGCCGATTTTGGTGATATCCATGGGAATCCTTTATCAGGGTGAGATTTTGGGAATTGTACCATATAAATCAGGAATTAGGAATTAGGAATTAGGAATTGTGGAGATATCTTTCGTAATTTCGTATCGATTTTCGGTGTTCTTTCCATGCCGGTTGGTATTGTTCTACGAGATCCCAGAAATCCTTACTGTGGTTTTTATGTCGGATGTGTGCCAATTCGTGGACGATGACGTAATCGATCAAGTTATCCGGAAGCATCATCAGGAAAGTATTGAGCGAGAGGGTGTTGCGTGGAGAGCAGCTTCCCCATCGGGAGCGGGCGCGGCGGAAGGTGACGTGGGTGGGGTGGAGATCCATGATCGCAGCCCAACGTTCTACACGGGGTAGAATGTATTCAGGAGCATGGGTTTTGTAGTAATCCTGAAGGAGAGCAGAGAGTGCTGCATGGGTCGGAGAGGTTTTGAGGGTGAAGTGTGCCGCATTCTGATCACAGTCGAGACGGTTGTGTTCACCGGTACGGAGAATGACAGGCAGATGGATCCCCCGCCAGAGGACGGTGGCATCGGGTCGGGCGAGATCGATGCGCTCGGTTGCAGCTTTGTTCAGCTGGCAAACAACCCACTCGGCGTGTTCCGCGAGAAAAGACTCAAGTGCTTTTCGGGAAGTATGCCGGGAAACGGAGACGATCGGATGGGCATTTCGGATGCGGATGTAGCGGTGCTTGAGACGGGATTTGCGGTGGAGTGTGTAGTCAAACGCATGAAGACCGTCGTCAAAATGGTGCTCGGTAATCTCAGCTTTCATCGGTCAGGGAGTAAGGGATGGCGTGCTCATCGAGATAGCGCTGATACTGAACAAAAGCTTTCTCAACCAGGTCTTTGTCCTGTGAGGCGACTGAGATGGTGGTACGGTAGCCGTCGGAATAGAGCTTGGGAAGAGAGGAGAATTCGACCCCCTTGGGCATCTCTTCCATCACTTCAATCAGTTCGCTCTCCCGGCACAGAGCCGTGAGAGTCAGGCGGTGCATGGGATGGGCATCGTCAAAGCAGGTGTCCAGAATGTGCGTGACCATCGGATGGCTCATCTCGGGGAAACCGGGCATGAAAAACCAGCGGTCATCGAGGTAAAAGGCAGGCATTTGATTGACCGGATTGGACAACAGTTTAGCGCCACTGGGGAGCTCAGCCATCTGGAGCGGATAGCGGCCGTTGGGGATGTCGAGAGTTTGGATCTGCCGGCTGATGATGCGGTAGGCTTCTTCGTGTCTGTGGAGCGTACCGTCCCGTAGAGCGATGGCGGCACATTTGCGGGTGTGGTCGTCCGGTGTGGAACCGATCCCGCCGAAGCTGAAGAGCACCGCCCCCGGCTGTGAAGCGATGAAGCGGATCGTCTGGACGATGAGCGCCGGATCGTCTTCGATGATAAACGAGCCGGTAAGTTTGTGCCCGCGCTTTTGGAGTTCTCGGCTGACAAAGTCGAAATGTCTGTCCTTCCGACGCCGGTTGAGGATCTCAGTGCCGATGATAAGGGTGAAGAATCTGGGTGTTTTCATGGGGGAAGTATAGCGGAAGTTTGGTTATTGGCGTATTGGTGTATTGGTTGTTGGTAAAAAGTGAGATGAAAAGATGGCGGTTTGTTCGGAGCTGAAG
>JALVQH010000054.1 GCA_027031505.1 Campylobacteraceae bacterium
CACTGGGATCACGGCTTCAATTCTCCGTTCAAAGCCGAAGTGTATTTCCTGAATACCAAGCGCTTTACCGACTTGAAATGGGGAACCCGGAACCCGGTCATGGTGCGTGACAGCGAATGGGATATGGTACGACTCCGTGCTTTCGGAACTTACGAAATCCGCATCATCGACCCGGAAACCTTCCTCAAAGAGATTGTCGGTACCGATGGCCATTTTACCACCGATGAAATCGACGATCAACTCAGCAACCTCATCGTCTCCAAACTGGCCGTTGTTCTCGGCCAGGATGATACTCCGGCTCTCGATCTGGCTGCCAACTACGAAAACTTTGGCCGCCACATCACCGAAGGGATCGCACCGTATTTCACGGAGTATGGATTGGAGCTGACGAAAATCCTCGTCGAAAATATCTCCCTGCCCGACGAGGTACAAAAAGCTCTCGACAAGCGCACCTCCCGCGCCATAACCGGCGATTTGGATGATCATCTCAAATACCAGGCCGGTGAAGCACTGGGTAACGCAACCGGCGGAGGTATGGGCGAGATGATCGGCATGGGTGCCGGGATCGCGATGGGACAGCAGATGGCCGAAGCGATGAAGCCCTCGGAACAAGAGGCCAAACAGACAGACACAGCAACTCCCCCGCCACCGCCCGATATCAAACACTATTATGTCTCCATTAACGGTCGCAGTGAAGGGCCTTTTGATTTGGATACGATGCGCACCATGGTTGCAGAGGGCACCCTCACACCTGATACCTATGTCTGGCGCGAGGATCTCGACCGGTGGAAAGAGGCTTCCCGGGTCGTAGGAGGCATCTTTCCGCCTCCGCCGCCCAGACACTGACCATGCAATTTTCCCCCATCAACTACACCTGCCCCGGCTGCGGGGCACCTCTGAAGTTCTCTCCCCTCACCGGCACCCTCCGGTGTGAGTTCTGCAAACGGGAAGTCCCCATCGAAGGGGAACATGCTCCGATCGTCGAACACGACCTGCACAGCGCTCTGGCCACCCTCGATCACGCCCCCAACCAAGAGATCACCAGGGAAATCACCTGCCCCAAATGCGGCGGGAGTTTCACCCTCGACCCCTTTGCGATCAGTGCCAACTGCCCTTACTGTGACACCCCGGCCATCACCGAGTTTGTCCAGGAGATCCACCCCGAATCGATCCTGCCGTTTCAGATTGCCCACAAGCAGGCTCAGGAGATTTTCGCCCGCTGGATCGGCTCACTGTGGTTTGCCCCGCGCGAACTCAAGCATCTTGTTGATACCCGAAAATCCCTCACCGGCTACTATCTGCCGTGGTGGACATATGATGCCGATACGGTGACAGACTATGCAGGTCAGCGAGGAGACATCTACTACGTCACGGTGCAGAAACGGATGATCGTCAACGGCGAAGAACGTCTGGTTGAAGTTCAGGAACCCCGCATTCAGTGGACACCCGTCAGCGGCCAGGTTGCCCGCAGCTTCGACGATGTGACGATCCGAGCCTCCCAGGGAGTCTCCCGAAAGATCCTCGATGCACTGGAGCCGTGGGACACCTCCCAATTAGTACCATTTGATCCTAAATACCTCAGCGGCTTTGATACCGAGGAGTACACGATCGGACTCGACAACGGCTTTGAGATGGCGCGTGTGCGTATGGACGGAGTGATCCGATCCGATATCCGACTGGACATTGGCGGCGATCAGCAACAGATCCTCAACTACCACACCCGGTATCACAATACTACATACAAAAACACCCTCTTCCCCCTCTGGATGACCCACTTCACCTACAAAGGCAAAGAGTACTACTACGCCATCAACGGCCAGTCCGGCCGCATCACCGGTGAACGTCCGTACAGTTATACCAAAATCGTCCTGCTGATCCTTGCTCTCCTTGCTGTTTTTTTCCTTGCGGCATTTTTCGATGATATTCGGGAAACGTATGGAGAGAACTTTTTCCACCGATCCGCACCGCAAGCCTACCCGTCTGCCCCACCTGCATCGACTGATGTGTTTCGTCACACAGCCGATTGTGAGAGTCGCGGTGGCGTTTGGGATTACATAAATGACCAGTGTGACAGATAGCGACTTCCTCGTTTCCACGCTCCTGAGACTGCGAAAGAACTCGAGAATATTGGAGCAGGGACTTCAGTCCCGTATAACGAACCTCCATAAAATGGCGCCATTTTAACG
>JALVQH010000055.1 GCA_027031505.1 Campylobacteraceae bacterium
TTGACTGCTTTTCCAAGCGGGATAAAATGGCACTCTATGGATATGCGTTGGCTCTGCAATACCGCATGGATCATATCAAAGACACCAAAGCACTCGAGCATGGCGATTTGGATTATTGGCGGTTGTTCGGGATGGTTTCGGATGTGGCGGATCGGTGCAAACTGAAAAATCTTCGTGATGCCATCGATGGAATTTTGACGCCGACTCCCGATCTGGTGAAGCGTTTAAAAAGGCTTCATTGGGTCGAGAGTGGTTTGCCGCAAAAGGATGGCTGGAGTGAATCGTCTGAGCGGATGCGTACCTACGACAAAAAGCTTCTTGATACCATCATGGCGCATCCTCCCCAATGGACGTTTGCGCCGAAAAATCCTTATCTGCATGATTACAATCTGACGACACTCAAGCAGGTACCGAAGCAGGCATTGCCCAAGAAAGTGTTGTCCATGATCGATGAAGCTGCCGAGGGAAATGCCACGATCAAACAGGCATTGACGATGCATCACTGGATTAACGAGCAAATGGTACGTGCCTACGATCTGCCCAAAATACGTCTCAAGCTTGCACAACAAAAATCATGGGTCGATGCGTGTCTGAAACGCTATCAGACTCGTGGACAGGGCTTTGTCGCCGGCAACTTCCATCGATCGCTTGTCTCCACATTGGCTGTGCACAGTCAGTATTATCCGGTTCGATCGGATTTTTTGCCCAAAGAATTGGATGCCTACTGCGAGCACAATATCACCGAAATTTCCCTCGATTCTTATGTTTTGCATCAGGATAAACCCGTCAAAACACCCCCGAAACCTCCCAAACCAACCTTCGGGAAAACAAAAGCCCTCCTGAAAAACTTTGCAGCAGCAGGTGTCCCGATCCAGAAATACCAAGCGTATCTGAACCTCTCGTTGAAGATGTTGAATGGAGGGGGCAAAAACCTTATGGGGGGATTGCGGTTGATACGATTGCAGAACTGTTTGGCGAGTGCCGATGCCAACCGTTCGAGACGGTTTTTAAAAACATTAATGGATGAAGCAAAAGATGCAGACCTCAAATCGGAGTTTACCAACCGTGTACTCCGTCCGCAGATGTGGTGGATGATGACGATCGGGATGAAACTCAAGCAGGAAGGAGAGACCGAAGAGCTCAAGCACTTTTTTGACTGCAATGCAACGCAGATAATGATGAAGCCTCCCGGGAAACCGAAAAATCTTCGACAGACTGTTGATGACACCCCGAAAGTTCCCCCCTGGAAAATCATCTCACAACGCGATGAGATACTCAAATATTATGCTGCGACATTCGTCGGTAAACCCACTCCGGATATGACCAACGCCAAAGCGGTCAAAAGCGGTATCATCGCTCATAAATATCTTGACGGAAACGGTACAGCCATCAAGCCTTTTGGTGATATTTCTCTGGAAATTACCGGGATGCCAAAAGGGGGCATCAAGTTGACCTATCGCAATGTCCCCAAGGGAAAGATTTGTCAGAAGATGATGCAACTTTCCTTTGGTGATACAATCTTTTACAACCACAAGACCTATGCTGGACTGGATTATGCTCTGATTGATGGTCACAAAGTCAGGACAAGCAGGCATTATAACGGAAAATACGCCTGGCGATTGTGTGCCAAGCAAAAGAAACATACCATCAGCTATGTCAAAGAGGAGACGATGACTAAGCGGAAGCATGCCGCTGCGCCGATTGGGAGTACGTGTAACCGTTATGCAAAGACATCGACGATTGATACGTTTGAAAGAGCTCCTTATGGTACGGCTGTCGCGCACAACAAGCACTATTTTGTCCTGAGTGGTATACAATACGACTGCAAAAGTGGACTGTACGATGCATCGATTCCGACCAGGATTGACACGCTTCCGGAATCGATGGACTACAATCGAGAGCTTGCTGTGAGTGAGAATGGGGAGCGTATTGTTGTGTTACAAACGCGTCAATTCAGCTATTGGGATACGACCGGCAAGACGATGGCGCAAGCTGTCAAGCACAAGGATCCTCGCTACAAAATGTTTTTACTGCGCCATATTAGTTTGGTTTCAGGGGGTGTGTTTGCAGACAATGTACTGGCAGGTATCCATCGCGAAAAGAGGAGTTTGTCTCTCATTGACCCCATCAAAATCCGGGAAATTCTTACGATCCATCCTCACATCTTCCTCCAGGAAAAAAAGCG
>JALVQH010000056.1 GCA_027031505.1 Campylobacteraceae bacterium
GCTGATCCTCATCGCTGGCACGGAACGGGGCGATTTTGTTGATGATGTAGAGGACGACAAACGAGACAGCAAAGGCAAACACACCCACCACAAGGATCCCCTTGACCTGCGGCCACATCGGCGCGTCACTGAAGATAGCGACCGCAAGCGTCCCCCAGATTCCGTTAACCAGGTGAACCGAAAGGGCTCCGACGGGATCATCGAGGCGGAGTTTGTCAAACAGCGGTACGGCGATGACAACAAACAGACCCCCGATGGCACCGATGGCAATGGGTGCGTAGATGCCAAACACATCGGCTCCGGCGGTCACGGCGACGAGTCCCCCGAGGGCTCCGTTGAGGATCATGGTGATATCCAGTTTGCCGTAGCGGAAATAGAGGAGAATCCCGACGACGATCGCCCCGGCAAGTCCAGCAGTGTTCGTATTGAGAATGGTCAGGGCGACCGCATCGGCATTTTCTTTGGTGGAGATCGATCCGACACTTCCGCCGTTAAATCCAAACCAGCCGATCCACAGCAGAAACGCTCCGAGGGTCACCAGCGGAATGTTGGAGGCTGGAATGACACGTATCCTGCCGTTTTTGTAGCGGCCGCGGCGGGGACCGATGATGAGGATGGCCGCCAGCAGTGCCCACGCGCCGGTGGAGTGGATGACGGTACATCCGGCCAGATCGTGCATCGCCGAGATGTCCAGAGCCGTGCCCTTGAGGAGGTTGGCGCCCCAGGTGATGTTGACTACGAGGGGGTAGATGAACATTCCCATTGCGATGGTGAAGAGTGCCAGAGGGATGATCCTGGCACGCTCACTCACACCGCCGCTCATGATGTTGACCGTCTTGCCCACAAACGCCATCTGAAACAAAAACGCCGCCCACTTGCTCATCGAGTCATTCTCCCACGAGCCAAACGCCAGCGTGTAGCCGTAGAGCAGAAACGCCATCGAAGCGACCGAGTAGATCATCGTATTGGTCATCAGCACCGCACTGACGTTTTTGGTGCGCACCAGCCCCGCTTCGAGCATCGCAAAGCCCGGTACCATGAAAATAATCAGCGTCATCGCAAACAACGCAAAAAAGGTATCGATCACATACGCCATATCCATTACAACTCCTTGAAGATTATGATATGGACATTATAGCGGATAGCTGAGGGGTGTTGTTGGTTAAAAGATGGGCAGACGATTTGATTGTTTTGATGTTTCAGGTAAAAATGTGATTATTTTTTAGGCAAACAGGGCAAGGCGGTAAAAAGTGAAAAATGAAAAGTGAAAAGTGAAAAGTGAAAAGTGAAAAGTGAAAAGTGAAAAGTGAAAAGTGAAAAGTGAAAAGTGAAAAGTGAGAAATCGGATAGCAAAAGGCAGACAGGAGAAGAAAACACCAATGCAGAGGCAAAACCTCTACCCGCTACCCTCTACCCGCTACCCACTCATTAGAGCGCGTCTGCGTCTGTCTCGTCGGTACGGATCCGTACGACGTGGTTGACATCACTGACGAAGATTTTGCCGTCCCCGATCTTGCCGGTTTTGGCGGCTTCTTTGATGGTATTGACGGTGATATCGGCGTACTCTTGAGAGCTGACGTAGATTTCGAGTTTCACTTTGGGGATGAAATCGACCACATATTCTGCACCGCGGTAGAGCTCGCTGTGCCCCTGCTGACGACCGTACCCTTTGACTTCCGAGATGGTCATCCCTTCGATGCCGGCTTCGATGAGAGCCTCTTTGACCTCTTCGAGCTTGAACGGCTTGATGACCGCTTCGATTTTTTTCATGGTTTCTCCTTATCTTGTATTTTGCAGTATTGTAACACTATTCCGTTTAGAGCCATGGAGCCCGGGTCTCATGCCTGTCAGATTGTCTGCTTGAATTCAGGGTACGCTTCCATTCCGCACTCGACGTAGTCCAGCCCTTCGAGCTGATCCTCATCGCTGGCACGGAACGGGGCGATTTTGTTGATGATGTAGAGGACGACAAACGAGACAGCAAAGGCAAACACACCCACCACAAGGATCCCCTTGACCTGCGGCCACATCGGCGCGTCGCTGAAGATAGCGACCGCAAGCGTCCCCCAGATTCCGTTAATCAGGTGAACCGAAAGGGCTCCGACGGGATCATCGAGGCGGAGTTTGTCAAACAGCGGTACGGCGATGACAACAAACAGACCCCCGATGGCACCG
>JALVQH010000057.1 GCA_027031505.1 Campylobacteraceae bacterium
TGCTCCAGTAGTTACTGTTTGACTCTGCCCATTGGCATCTGTAACAGTCACGGTTACGCCTGCCACCCCAGGTTCGTTGGCATCTTTAACGCCATAACTATTTAGCTGTGTACCATTTGCAGGAATTTCTAAATATGCCGTTCCTCCGATATTCGCATATGCCATTGTCACCGACAACAGTACCAGGCACCATAACTTGTGTAAATTTTTAAGTTTCATGATGAACTCCTCCTGTCTTGTCTTGTTCCTTGTCTTGTTCCCAATATATCTGTATAACACAATTATACTTACAAAATAGTATTAAAGAAATGCGGCCAAAAAAATGCAGCCATGTATGATGCGCTGCCTGATCCAGATCAAAGATCGTCAACTCTTTTTCAAAGAAAAAATATTGTGATGACCATCGTGATGATAATGAAGGACAAGATGGTGCTTGCGGGCAATCTGATCGACAATGTAAAGCCCCAGTCCAAATCCGTCACTTTGGCTGTTTTCTCCCTGGGCAAACGGCTCGATGTATGTTGCAAGCGGCCGGGGGAGCGGAGCCCCTTTGCTTCGAAACTCCAGGGTGTTCTCTCCGACATGGATGAACAGATCGGTACCGTATTTTCGGGCATTATCGATGAGATTTTTAAACGCCAGCGCCATCGTCGCAAAATCAGCCTCGATCACCTCATCGGTGGCGTCGGTCGGGATCGGTTCATCGAGATAGAGCAGATCCCGCGCCTGATCGATCACGTCGAGGATGCGCACCGGCTTCAACGACAAACGGGTATCCTGCGACGTGATCTGCTCCATCTGTGCCAGCTCTTTGAGCAGAGACGCCAGTCGCGAAAAGATCGAGTCAAGCATCGATTGTGTCTTAGGATCTTCGACCAGTTCGGCAAGAATTTTCCCCTTGGTGACAGGGGTATTGAGCTCATGAAAAATGTTGCGCACAAAGAGTTGACGGGACTGGATCAGGCGCCGGGTCTGGTGCGCTGAAGCATAGAAAGCGTTGCCCACTTCGGCAATCTCATCCTGATACTGTGAAAAGATCTCTGCTTCGGGACATTGCCCCTCACCGTACCGGATGATATCCTGCTGGAGTCGTCGGATCGGCAGAAGGGCACGGCGCAGCAACCAGTAGATCAACAGCAAAAATCCCAGCAACCCACCAAAAATCGACAAAGGTGCACGCAACTGTGCCCAGAAGCTCTCTCGTTGCCGCAACAGCAATTTTATCCGTTTGGTACGAAGCAGAAGATACGTATAGGTGCGCGCAGGAAAAACATGTGCACCTCCTACGTGGAGAGGTTTTATCCGGTGCCGCCGGATATTTTGCTGGAAAATATGCAGCAGAGCATCGACCCTGGAAGGGGCAACACGCACCAGACCCAGTTCATGAATCAGGGATTCCGGTATGCGAAACTGATGGCGATACTCCCGCAGAATGAGGCGGGATTTCAGGAGAAGGTCGGTCTGGTTGCGCTTGATGATGTGCATGGCAGTAAGCCATCCAGCCAATACAGCAGTAAGCAGTGCAAGAAGAAAGAGTAC
The DNA here is from genome assembly GCA_027031505.1 of Campylobacteraceae bacterium. GTDB lineage: Bacteria > Campylobacterota > Campylobacteria > Campylobacterales > Sulfurovaceae > S017-3. Next base: position 1,540 of record JALVQH010000057.1, read on the forward strand.
ATTGAGTTTGAAAAAAATCGAGTGAATATTCATTGCCACTCCACTATTCACCGATATACTTGTATCCCACTCCCCGGACGGAACGGATATAACGGGGGTTTCGGGGATCGTCTCCGATCTTGTGCCGGATGCGGCTGACGATCACGTCGATGCTCCGATCGGAGCTCTCCCAGCGCATCGCATCGATGCTGTTGGCGATAAACTCCCGGCTGACGACCTGATGGCGCTTCTGAAGCAAAAGGGCAAAGATCTCATACTCCGCCTGCGTCAGATCAAGTACCCTTCCCTCCTGTGCAATCTGCATTTTGACAGCATCGACGGCAAACACCGAAGCCTCTTCGGGAGCACTGATCTGGCTGTAGCGCTTGAGAATCATCTCGATACGGGCAACAAGCTCGCGGGGGTCGTAGGGCTTGGCGATGTAGTCGTCCGCTCCGATTTCGAAGGCGACCACCTTGTCGCTGACATCGTGGCGTGCCGTGGAGATGATGACAGGCATGCGGGGGTAGCGCTCCTTGAGCCGTTTGCACAGCTCCAGCCCATCCATCTCCGGCAGTCCCAGATCGAGCAAGGCCAGATCGTACTGCTCGGTACGCAGTTTCTCCAGCGCCGTCGAAGGGCGATCGACACTC
>JALVQH010000058.1 GCA_027031505.1 Campylobacteraceae bacterium
TTTGGGACGGCCGACGTTTGAGGCGATAATGGCGATCCGTTCGGGGTGCGCTTCGAGACGGGAGAGAAAGTTCAGGTAGGGCTGGATCCGCTTTTTGGATCTGGGATTGTAGATACCGAGGATAAAATCCCCCTCAAGTGCTAATCGCACCCGCCGATCGATCAGGTCAATATCGGTCAGACGATCCGAGAGTGAAATGATCGCAAAATCCTGACTCACCGGCGCTCCGATGCGACTGGCCATCGCGAGAAACGCCGTAACACCTGCGATCGACTCGATCTCCACTCGATCCCACAGATCCTGCTCGTCGATCAGCTCCACGATCAGCGTCGCCATCCCGTAGACATTGACATCTCCGTTGGAGATGATACACGTGGTGCGCCCCTCCACGGCAAAATCTATCGCCTGTTGGCACCGCTCGATCTCTTTGGTCATCCCGGAGGTGTAGAGCTCCTTGTTCCCGATGAGATTACGCAGCTCTTTGGCGTATTTGGCGTAGCTGACGACGACATCCGAGGCCTCAAGAGCCCGTTTGGCTTCGGTGGTGAGGTAGTCGGTGCCGCCGGCTCCGGTACTGAGGATATAGAGTGTGGCCATTAGAGTGCTCCTGCTAGGGTGATTTTGTTCAGATAGACCTCTTTGGGGAAGAGGAGTTCGTGGTAGGTGGAGGCAAGAACCGCGCTGGGCTCCGCCACCCCTTTGATACCAAAAAATCGGGTAGAGGCCGAGGGGCTGAATGCCGCTTCAAGGCCATTGATCGCCTCGGGATCATAGAAAGTAATCGACAAACCCTGCGCCCGCGCAAACGCCAGCAACCCCGCCTCGTCCCGCTTGGCTTCGAACGACCCCAGCGCAGCGATCTGCTCCCGCTTCAATCCATGCCGTTTCAGAAACATCTCAAACGCCTCGGCCAGCTCCTCCTCGCTCGTCCCCCGATTGCATCCGATCCCGAGAGAGACCGGGGGGCGAAGAGTGAGGGATTGGGTGTGGAGATGGGGGGCGATGACGACGGTATTCAGAATATTCAAATCCGCCGAGTCGCCGTCAATGGAGGTTTCACTCGATGGCGACAAAGGAGCGCCCAACCCCTGAAAGGGGCGCTTGCGTTCGCGACTGCCAGAGCTATCGAGTGAAACCGGAAACATTTCGGAAGACTCAACAGCATCCCAATCGACCCGGACGAGATTGGTTCGGTTTTCGATACTCTCGAAGATCCCCGGCAGCGTCGCCACCCGCACCGTCTGACGATTGATCAGACGATTGGAGATCCGTGCCAGTGCCGGGAGGTTCTCGATCGCCCACCCCCGCTCTTTGGCCAGCATCTCAAACGCCAGCGTCCCGGTCTGATCGGTAGCGGTGGAGAGGAAGTTCAGGCACCCCGGCAGGCGTGAGGCAATCATCTCGGCCAACGCATTGGCTCCCCCCAGATGACCGCTCAGCAGCGGCACAACGCAGTCAAGCGACAGGTTCGCCACCAGCACCGCCGGATCGGTGGCTTTGTCCTGCAACAGGGGGGCGATCTTGCGCACCACTGCTCCCATGGCGAGTATGGCGATGATCGCATCATAGGTTTGCCATGCATCGGGGAGGATATCATCAAGCTTGTCATAAATATGCAGATCATCAATCGCATGCTCCAGTCCCGCCTTGCCATAGACCGTAACCGTATGCTCATCCAGTACAGGCAAAAGGCGCTCTGCTGCAGTGAGGCTGGGCTGATTGATCGTCAAAATCGCTATCGTCATGAGGTGCGCTCCTTGAGAAGCGGTTGCGTATAGAGGTGTGATGCTTCCCGCTCCTCCTGATGGAGAAAATCCCCGAGCAAAATCAGCGCCACCCCCTTGATGTGTGCTGTCTGCTCCTCGATCGTCTTCAACGTCCCTTTGTAGATCGCCTCAGCTTCCCATGTGGCCTTCTCAACCACCCAGCAGGGGGTATCGGGCGCGTAGCCCATCTGAAGCGCCTCGGTGCGGAGCGTCTTCAGCAGTCCAATCGAGAGGTAAAACACCAGCGAGGAGTGCCGGCAGGCGAGGATATTGGTCAGTGGCTCAGGGTTGGGGGTGCGCCCCTCGATCCGGGTGAGGATCAGCGTCTGAGATACCCCCGGCAGGGTATACTCGATCCCCAGCGAAGCCGCCGCCCCGAAGGCCGCCGTGATACCCGGGATC
>JALVQH010000059.1 GCA_027031505.1 Campylobacteraceae bacterium
CCGTTGGTCGTCCACGGTTCTATGCCATGCTGCGGATCGCTGAACGGGAAAACAAGCACATCACGTGCCGTCACCGTCACGTTGGCTTCACTGCTGGCATTGTGCTCATCGGTTACCCGAAGCGTCGCAATATATCGGCCTGCCTTATCAGGCGTAAAAGAAGTTCGCGTCTGTGTCCGATCCTGCAGCAGCACGCCGCTGCCGTCGGGTGTCTGGCTCAGACGCCATTCGTACGTCAGAGCATCCCCGTCACTGTCTGTGCTTCCGTTTCCATCCAGATACACCCGGGTATGAATATCCACCGTCTGATCTGTCCCGGCATCAGCTACCGGCGGGTGATTTTGAGATGCTGTTTTGCCACCGCACCCCATCATCGCAAACCCTGATACGAAAATCACTGCCCACTGTATCCGTTTTTTCATGTTTGGTTTCATGATGCATCCTTTTTGTCTGATAGAGCATAAAGCCACCTCGTTTTTATTATAACACCTTTTTGTGGCAAAATAATGTCATTATCTTGATATTTATAAATATTTAAGAAGAAAGATGCTACGATTTTAATATCAACAAATATAAAAAGGGGATATCATGAAAAAGATACTCTGGATTTCGGCACTGGGTTTGACCTTCTCTTTGACAACACTCGATGCCAGAACACCGATCGAAGCGGCGCGTGAAACACCGCAGATCACCGAGCAAATCTTCAGCGATTATCTCAGTGGATACGATACCCACTCCATAGTCGCCCATTTGCGCAATACGCAGGAGCTCCTCAAGCGCTCGATCCATGATGAAGAGCTGAGCAATCTTTTGCGGTATCTCGATCTGTGCATCAACGATCTGCGCCGGGCAATCATCCAGCCGGCAACCGATGCCAATACCCGCCACATCAACGATCTGCTCCATGCAATTACCGAAGGAAGCCATTTCATCGCTGATACACTTTCCAGCAAAAAAGTGGTGGTCGCATCACGATAGCAGCTACAGCCGCTGGAGCCTTCTGAGCCCCTCCTTGACGAGTACAGAGGTGTCACCATTGAGACCGGTGAGGACTTTCTGGATCGCCTCTTTTTTAAATCCGAGACTCTCAAGCGCCATTACCGCTTCGCCGACAGCGCCACTGTGACTCCCTTCTTCATCATGACCATCCACGATGAAATCAGCCAGCTCCACCAGGATACGGCTGGCAGCTTTGGGGCCGATCCCCGGGACACGCTTGAGCATCGCGACGTCTTTGGCAGCAACCACACGGGCGAAAGTACCCGGTGTAAATGTCGAACAGATTGCCAGGGCTACTTTGGGGCCGATACCGTTGATCTTGAGGACAGTGTCAAACATTTTCTGTTCATTTTTATCCATAAAACCAAACAACAAATGGGCATCTTCCCGAATCACCTGTGTAACAAAGAGGCGCACCTGCCTGTCGGTGATCTGGTTGGACGTGTTGATCGAAATATGCACTTCATGGATCACGCCATGAGTATTGATATGCACCACAGTAGGCTCTTTGTGTTCTACGGTACCGACGATTCCTACGATCATAAGCTGCTCCGCTGATTTGATGTGTGACAGTATAACACCTCCTGCAGCAAAAAACCCAAAAATGTGTCACATTGTCATATTTTCTGGAAATACGCTAAAATACGCCCGAACATACCCGCGTCCCATCAGGAATATTATGCGATTGAAAAGCTTTTTTACCAACAGTGCCGGTATCCTCCTCTCCCGCATTGCCGGGCTGGTACGCACTACCCTGCTGGCTGCAGTCCTCGGTCAGTCGATTTACAGCGATATGTTTCTCGTAGCGTTCAAACTCCCCAATACCTTTCGGCGTATTTTTGGTGAGGGGGCGTTTATGCAGGCATTTATGCCCTCTTTTGTCGCCTCCCGCAACAAAGGAGTCTTTGCAGTGACGATTTATCGGCGCTTTTTACTGATTCTGGTCGCTGTGTCGATCTTTGTCAGCCTCTTCCCTGGGTTTTTTACCCGCCTGCTGGCGATCGGATGGGATCCGAAAACCATTGCAGAGGCCGCACCACTGACAGCAATTACTTTTTGGTATCTCTCCCTGATCTTCATGGTAACTTTCCTCGCTTCACTTCTTCAGTACCGTGAACACTACGCCACAACCGCCTTCGGAACCGTATTGCTCAATCTTTCCATGA
>JALVQH010000060.1 GCA_027031505.1 Campylobacteraceae bacterium
TCCGAACCAACGGCGTCTGGATCGACAAGTCCGGCGGCAATTGTTCCAAACGGATCGGTTGAGACAAACCAGTCGGCAGCATTGATTCTGGAGAGGAGCGGGGCGTCGTAATCCTGGATACGATGGAGGCGGGGAAGCGGGGTTCGCTTGTCGATGTCGGTCGTACGCTCCATCGTCTCATCGTGCAACACCATCAGCGTTCCATCGCTCGCCGGCTGGATGTCCAGCTCAATCCAGTCAAAAAGTCCCACTGCTGCTGCAAAGGCCGAAAGGGTGTTTTCCGGATGAAGAGCCCGGTAACCCCGATGGGCAGCAAGGAGTGACCGTTTTTTCTGATGTAGATAAAAGTTCATAGTGTAAGATTAGGATTTTTTTTGTTAATCACCTCTGAATGGTGATGATTATTGGGATTTTAAAAGACATTTTAGATTTTTCAGACTATACTTATGATGCCCGTCGTTACCATTCTGTGGTCAATCAATTTTACTCTTCAAAAGGAGACACAATGAAAAAAATCATCCTCATCGGCGTTTCGGCTTTGACGCTGACAACCGGAATTCTCGCAGCGCAGGAGACCCTGCGGATCATCACGTGGAAAGGCTACACCCCCAAAGCCCTCGTGGACAAGTTCGAAAAAGAGACGGGGATTAAGCTCAAGATTACCTACTCCAATAACGAAGAGATGATTGCCAAACTCCGGGCGACACGCGGAGGCGGATTTGATCTCGCTCAGCCGAGTCAGGATCGGATCAGCTTCGTTCAGAAAAAGTTTCCGGTCTATCAGCCGATCGACTACTCCAGGATCGATACCAAACAAATCATCCCCTCGATGCTTGAAGCGGTCAAGAAAAATTCGGGTGTCAACGGTAAAGGGTATGCCGTGCCGTTCTGTTACGGAACTACCGGGATGATCGTCAACAAAAAGCTTGCACCCGGAGCCAAAGACTGGTCGGATCTGTGGAGTCCGAAATATGCCGGCAAAATCTCCTACCGCCTCAAGCGTCCGCTGCTGATCGCTACGGCATTCGGGATGGGCAAAAATCCCTTTGCCCTCTATGGAGACATCAAAGCATACAAGAAACTGATGGCTGAGGTCGAGAAAAAACTGATCAATTCGAAAAAACTGGTCAAAAACTACTGGACCAGCGCCGACACGCAGAAAGCCAATATGCGCAGCGGGGATGTTGTCGTTGAGAGCGGTTGGGACGGTATCGGCTGGCAGCTGCACAAGGAGAATCCCGACATCGACTTCATCGCCCCCAAAAGCGGTGCGCTGGGCTGGATCGATACGTATGCCATCCCGGCCAAGTCCAAAAACGTAGAAGGGGCGTATAAATTCATCAACTTCATGCTCCGCCCCGAGAACGCGGCCTATTTCACCAACAAAGAGGGGTACGGTACCGCCAGCGTCGGTGCAGACAAGCTGCTCAAACCGGAGATCAAAGACAACTTCAGCCGCTCCTTCTCCAAAACGGACATCGACAACATCAAATGGCATCCGCCCGTCCCAGAAGGGTTTGAAGCGATCGAATCCAAAGTGCTTGAGCGGATCAAAGCCGCCGAGGTCAAATAACACTTTTTGTCAGCGGGCAGTACCAATTTCAGGAAGCAGGGTTTCAACCCTGCACTGCGGGATTAAAATCCCGCCTCCTGCAAAATTCAATAGAAACCGGAAATTTTTTTGGAGGGTTCACTATAAAACCGAGTCAGCAGCATGAGGGTATCGCCGAGTTTTCTCCGGAAGATTCTGCGATACATTTCCGGAGGAGGATCGATGAATAAAATACTTGAAGTCAAACATCTCACCAAACACTTCAAAGAATTTACTGCAGTTGAAGATGTCAATTTTTACGTCGAAGAGGGGGGATTTTTTTCGATCCTTGGCCCTTCCGGATGCGGCAAGACGACACTGCTGCGGATGATTTCGGGTTTTATCGAAGCGACCGAAGGGGAGATCCTCATCGAAGGGAAGCCGATGAGGGGGATTCCGCCTGAGGAGCGTCCGGTTAACATCGTCTTTCAGTCTCTGGCACTGTTTCCGATGATGAATGTGTACGAAAACGTTGCTTTTGGCCTGCGCCGGAAAAAGCTGGACAAAACCGAGATCGACACGCGGGTAAGGGAGATGCTTGCCCGGGTCGGGCTGGAGGGGTTTGAGAAGAAAAAGGTCACCGAACTCTCCGGCGGGCAGCGTCAGCGGGTGGCCATCGCCCGTTCATTGGTAATGAAACCCTCCATCCTGCTGCTCGATGAGCCGCTCGGAGCTCTGGATCGCAAGCTGCGTGAGCACATGAAGGTCGAGCTCAAGCTGTTGCAGAAGGAGATCGGCACCACGTTTATCTACATCACCCATGATCAGTCCGAAGCACTTGTGATGAGCGACAGGGTCGCGGTGATGAACAAAGGACGCTTTGAGCAGATCGATACGCCGAAAAATCTCTACAAAAATCCCAAAACCGCCTTCGTCGCCGGTTTTGTCGGTGAGAGTAACCGCTTCGAACTCTCCGGACGCCAGGGGGATACGATCCGCACCACAAGCGGATGGGAACTGGAGCGTCCCGGGTTGGATTTTGATCCTGATGTGCTCTTCATACGCCCCGAAGCGATCCTGATCAATCCTGATCCACAGATGGAGGCGATCGACCGATTTGATGCGACGATCAAAACAATCCTGTTTGACGGCGCCAACACTAAACTTTCGGCTGTACTCGGCGGCGGAGAGGAGCTGTTGGTTTCTCTGCCCCAGAACGCCCGGTACGACTCACTCTCCGAGGGGGATGCGGTGACGATCGGGATCCACTACGATGACCTCAAGTGTTACCGGGAGGTGTAAGATGGAGACCAAACGCAACCGGGCTTTTTATTTCGTGCTGCTTCCGGTGCTGGCATGGCTGATGATCCTGATCTTTATCCCCCACATTGAGCTGCTGGTCAATTCATTCAAGGTCGACGGCCAGGAGTCCTGGACGCTGGAGAATTACACCGACTTTTTTACCAACCGTATCTACTGGATGACCCTCGTCAAAACCGTTTCGTATGCGATTGGCGTGACTATCCTTGCTTTTATCGTCGCGTTTCCGGTGGCGTTCTATCTGACCAAAGTGGTCTCCAAACGCTATGTCGGCCCTCTGACGATGCTGCTGTTGGTGCCGCTGTGGGTCGGGGAGCTCATCACCATCTACGGCTGGATGATCATCCTCGGCGATCACGGTATCATCAATCAATTTCTGATCGATCTGGGGTGGATCGAGAAACCGCTGCCGCTGCTGTACAACGACTTCAGCATGATCCTCGGACTCCTCTACATGTCGGTGCTGTTTATGATCGTGCCGATCATGTCGACGCTGGAGAGTCTCGACGATTCGTTGATCGAAGCGGCGAGCGATCTCGGGGCGGGCAAATGGACCATCATCCGCCGGATCGTAATCCCCTATGCGATGCCGGGGATCGTCTCGGGCTCGATCATCGTCTTCATGCTGGTTATCGGCGATTACCTTGCGCCCAATATCCTCGGCGGCAAAAGTTCGCTCTGGTTCACCGAACAGATCTACAACCAGTTCCTCTCGACATTCAACTGGAACGAAGGGGCGGCGTTTGGTTTCCTTCTTCTGCTTATTTCGTCGTTGATAGTCTGGATTGCCCTCAAGGTCTCCGGGCAGAAACTCGAAAGGGTCGGATCATGATACGCTCACTCCCCAATACCTCTCTCTATCGCAACGGATACCGCTTCTATGTCGGGATTTTTTTTCTCTTCCTCGTTCTGCCGCTTGTTGTGATCTCCGTGCTGGCGTTTAATGATTCCAACTTCATCGCTCTGCCGTGGAAGGGGTTTACCTTCGACTGGTTTTTTGCCAACACCGACGATCGGGTGGGATTGTTTCAGGATGAAGACCTTGTGCGCAGTATCTGGGTGAGCATTGTGACGGCTTTGATTATGGGGCTCCTCTCCCTCGGGGTTGGGACGGCTGCAGCGCTGCTGTTTGTGCAGGAGAAATTTCGGGGAAAAAATTTCCTCTACTTTCTGGCGATTGCTCCGCTGGTGATTCCCGGGGTGATCCTCGGTATCTCGATTATCCTCACTTCGACGCAGGTGGCCGGAGGGATCGAAAAAGCGACCGGGTGGGATCCGGAATTTCTCAGCCCCGGCTTCTGGCTTGTGGTGCTGGGGCAGTTCAGTTTCGGAGCGACGTATGTGATGCTGATCGTCTCGGCGCGGCTGAAAAAATTTGACCCCACCCTTGAAGAAGCGGCATTGAGCCTCAAAGCGACCAAACTTGAGGCGATCCGCTATATCACGATCCCTTTTCTGAGGCCGGCACTCATCAGCGGGTTTGCGGTGGCATTTCTGATCAGTTTTTCCAACTTCAATACCACCATTTTCCTCATCGGATCGGATCCGACACTCCCGGTTGAGCTTTTCACGCGAATCAAATTCAGCTCCACCCCTGTCCTCAATGCGATCAGCTTTTTGATCGTGGTTGTTATCAGCACCTTTGCCCTTGTCAACCTCTATCTTGATCGTAAAAAATGAATCAGCAGGAGAAAACAATAATGAAATTTATCCACTTATCCGACATCCACCTTCTTGGAACTCCCTCCGACAAGCTTTACGGCATCAAGCCATCCAAGCGTTTTAAAAGAGCACTGAAAAACATCCGTGCTCACCATTCCGATGCTGATTGTGTTGTTATTACCGGTGATTTGACCAACAACGCCGACCCCGGCGCTTATGCGCAGTTGAAAAAGCAGATCGACGGATTGGGGATTCCTGTGTATCCCCTTATGGGCAACCACGATCATCGCAAAACATTCTGGAAATTTTTTCCTGAATTTCGGGATGGGAATTTTGTTCAATATGTTCGGGAATTTGATAATCGTGTCTTCCTCTTTCTTGATACACTGGTTGAAGGGGAAGAATACGGTTTATTGTGTGAAGAGCGTCTGGCATGGCTTGAGAAGCAGCTGAAGCGATACGCCGATCGCAAAGTCTATCTCTTGATGCACCATCATCCTATCCGATCCGGACTCTATCGGATGGATACGGTGGGAAATTTCCGCAGTGCCAAAGCTTTCTGGAAACTCCTTTCCCGCTACGATTCGGTACAACATATCTTTTTCGGGCACCTTCATCGCCCCATGCAGGCGTTCCACCGTTCTGTCTCTTTGAGCGCTACCCGCAGTACCACTTTCCAGGTCGCCTACCGTCCCGATGAAACAGCCGAACACCTCACCACTTCCGTCCAGCCGGCCTACAGTGTCGTTAAACTTGACGAAGAGGATATGGCGATCCATTTGTGTGAATATCTCGGAGAGTATGGGGTGTCAAGGGTGGAAGATTGAGTGAATGGTGAATAGTGAAGAGTGAATAGTTTTGGTAAGTGTTGCGGAGCAACACTTTTATCAGGAAAAGGGGCTGGGACTGAAGTCCCAACCCCAAAATCACAAAGTCGCGTAGGGTGTGCAATAGCACACCAAAATCGCAACGCGATTGTTAAAATATCCCCCGTAATGTAACCGTCGGAAGGTGCGCTATTGCGGCACCCTACGCGATGTATGCTGTAGCACCCTGTAACCTTGATTCTCCAAATATCACCAGATACATCGCAAACGATGTTTTTGGGACTGAAGTCCCAGCCCCTTTGACGGTAGCAAGCGCCACCTGGGCAGACACATGGATCTGCCCCTACAAATAAGATTGCCATAAGTAAGCCCCTGTAAAATTTTCCTACTTCCTACTTCCTACTTCCTACTTCCTGCTTCCTACTTCCTGCTTCCTACTTCTATGCTATAATACCACCAAAAAACGGAAACCTAATATGCCACGACCTCCTCTTTTTAAAATGCCTTATGGTATCGACACGCCGCCGATAAAACAGGTGCTGCACTGGAAGCTTGGAGGGCTGTTTCGCAAACGGCGGGCGCGGGTGCCGGAGGATGATATGCGTCCAAATGTACGCAAGCTGAAGGAGACGGATCTGGATCGGGAGGAGGATTGCGTCGTCTGGCTGGGGCATGCGACGTTTCTCATCCAGCTGGGCGGAGTACGCATCCTGACCGATCCGGTTTTTGGTGCGATTCCGATGACGCCCCGGCTGATACCGTTTCCGGCCGATCCTGCGGTTTTGAAGCCGGATGTGATCCTCATCAGCCATGGGCACTATGATCATCTCGATTTGAAGTCCCTGGCAGCGCTGGGGGTCTCGGACGGTTCCATCCCGATCCTCCTCCCTTCCGGTCTGGCACGCTACCTCAAACCGGGAGCCGATACGACCGAGCTGGGATGGTACGAACACCACACGGTCAAAGGGGTGACGATCACAGCGTTGCCCGCTTCGCACTGGCACCGGCGGGGTGCACGGGATTTCAACCGGGCACTGTGGTGCAGTTTCGGGATCGAGCGGGAAGGGGAGCGAATTTACTTTGCCGGGGATTCGGCACTGGACGGCCATTTTGATGCAATTTACGCTCGGTTTGGCGCCCCCGGACTGGCACTGATGCCCATCGGCGCTTATCTGCCGGAGTTTGTGATGCGTACCAACCATATGAACCCCGATGAAGCGGTCGAAGCGACCCGGCGGCTTGGGGCTCCCCGGATGATCCCGTACCATTACGGCACCTTCAAACTCTCCGACGAGCCCATCGGCGAACCGGAAGTGTGGATCAAGCATCTGGCCGCTGCCGAAGACAACCCGCGGATTGATCTCCTCGATGTCGGTGAAATCACCTCCACAAACATACCAGATATA
>JALVQH010000061.1 GCA_027031505.1 Campylobacteraceae bacterium
ACGGTCAAAAATCAGGGCAATGTCGATGCGACCAATGTCGTTGTCAAAGATACGTTGCCCAAAGGTTTGAAACTGAATGACAGCCGATGGAGCGATGATGGTACATTTACTATTGCTTCAATCAAAGCCGATAAAGAGGCGGTCGTGGAGATCAATTGTACGGTAACCAGGGAAGCCGGAGAGCAGGGGTCGCTTATTAACATTGCTGAAATTGCCGATGCGCACAATCCGTATGATCTCAATGATACCGATTCAGTCCCCGGAAAAAATCCATGCGGAACCGATATGAACAATGACAATGACTATGATGGAAATACAACGGGCGGATGTGATGATGTCGATCCGGCAGTCATCACCATCAAGCAGCATTTCGATCTTGCATTGATCAAAAAGGTCAAAGGCACCAAAGCAAAATACAAGCCGGGTGAAAAGGTGACGTTTGTCATTGCCGTATACAACCAGGGAACCATCACCGGAAAAGATATTCAGATCAAAGATGACATTCCAGAAGGTCTTGAACTTGTAGATGATAATTGGATTCTGAGTGGCAAGAATGCCGTATTGAAAATACCGATTGCCTCTCTCGCTCCGGGCGCGTATGCAACACGTGAAATTGTTTTTAAAATCAAAGACGATTTTAATGGCACAAAAATCACAAACATTGCCGAAATCGAAAAGGCTGTTAATGATCTGAATTTGACGGATGATGACTCCAGGCCGGGCGACAACCCCTGCAATACGGACATAAAAAACAACAACGATATCAACAGCACACAAGGCAATGCCAACGGATGCGACGATGTCGATCCGGCCTGGATTACAATTGCTACACCTCTGACTGTGAATGCAACCCCCGAGAGCGTTTCAGGTTCCTCTGTGGCTGAGGAAGCCTGTGATTGTGCCGGGGTGCAGGGCAACAAAGTGGATGCTATGAGTACCTGGATGATAGTATTGATGATCTTCGGCATTGTGATGATCGGATTTCTTCAATCGCGTGAGAGGACGGCAGAGTAGTTGAAACGATTTCTTCCGGTTATTCTCGCGCTTATCCTTGTGGGAGGCGGGGTTTTTCTCGCCGTCCGATACAAGAAAGGATATGCGGTACAGCACCCGGCAGACAAATCGATATCCATCGGAACTTTTGCGCCGGAGCGGCCGTGTGTCCGGCTTCCACAATTTCTGCGTGCGCTGCACATTCCTCAGCCGATCGTAATCGACCTCTCCCAGAAGCGCTATACCGGAGTGGCACTGCATTATGGTTTCCACCTTTCAAAAACGTTTCATCCGAAACAGTGGGAACAGTACGAACATTTCAGTACGTATGCGCTTGATAAACAAGGCAATATTTACCTGATCCCTACACCATACATCTCCATTCACCCTACGACATTTACGCTTCAGAAAAAAATCTTCAAGCTCGATACCCATACGGGCAGGGTGGCTATCTTTATGGATTTTGACGATGTCCGTCCGACGCCGAACAACCCCTACGGCATGAATGCCGTCGCGTATGACTGCGATGATCAAACCCTCTGGGCAGCAGCCATCGACGAGTCGGACTATCGGGAAGAAAAAGGGGTTATCTACCATATCGATCCCGGGACAAAGACAATTCGGCAGCGGGTAACAGGCTTTGATGCTCTGACGTTGAAGATTGTGCACGCTTCGACGGGCAAATACCTTCTTGCAGGTTCGGCACGCACCAACGGCCTCTATGCGTTTGCGATCACCAGAGGAGTTCTGATCGATCCTCCCGTCAAACTTGCATCATTGCCCGATCCCAATGAGCATATCCGCAAGATCAAAGTGACTGCTGCCAATCAGCTTGAGCTCCAATCCATCCCGTTTACCTACAGCCTCATTGCTCGCACAGCCAAACGCGATCGCACATATTTTGCCGCAAAGTGGGATCCGGTGCACCGGAAATGGAAAATTACTAAAAAAAATAAAGATTATTCATTCTGAAACTTTAAATTTACTTGAGCCTGTTGACTTTTTTGTGGTATAATTATTATCGCATCAAGTACATATCTCCGATTTTGGTGCAAATGTTTCATAACCCGAATACACAAGAAGGGCACACAATGCGTATATTAATCATCGAAGATGAAGTCACACTCAACAAAACTCTTTCGGACGGCCTGAAAGAATTCGGTTACCAGAATGATGTAGCCGAAAATATCAGCGATGGTCGATATTTCCTTGGAATCCGTAACTATAATCTTGTTTTGCTGGATTGGATGCTTCCTGACGGTAACGGTGTGGATATGATTGCCGAGATCAAAGAGCGGTCTCCCAAAACCGCTGTCATTGTTCTCTCGGCTCGTGATGATAAAGAGAGTGAAATAGAGGCGTTGCGTGCCGGTGCAGACGACTACATCAAAAAACCGTTTGATTTTGAGATTCTTCTTGTACGCATTGAAGCCAAACTTCGCTTTGGCACCAGCAACATCATCGAAGTGGAAGAGTTGATAATTAATCCGGAAGAGGAAAAAATTATCTACAAAGGGGAAGATATAGAACTCAAAGGCAAACCTTTTGAAGTACTCACCCATCTGGCCATGCACAAAGATCAGATCGTCTCAAAAGAACAACTCCTTGATGCCATCTGGGAGGAGCCAGAATTGGTCACACCCAATGTGATCGAAGTAGCTATCAACCAGATTCGCCAGAAAATGGACAAGCCGCTTGGTATCATTACGATTGAAACTGTGCGACGGCGCGGATACCGGTTTTGTTTTCCCAACAAAGAAGCCTGAGAACCAATTTTCTTATCAAGCTTGCCGCAGCGACGGTGGTTCTTGAGCTCCTGTTTTCCGCTGTGTTTTACAGTTACATCAGCTACAGTGTGGACAACGAGCTCAAAGCCTCAATGATCAAGCAGGCAAAGTATCTTTTTGCCACCTACGATGACGTCGCCGAGGCATTGACAAGCAAGAAAGAGCTTCTGCGCAAGGTGCTGAAACTCCAGGCTCGTATTGCGACGCTTCCCCATGAGAATTTCCGCTCTTTTCACTTTAAATCCTACCGAAAAGATGGACATGATTATCTGGAGGCATATTTTCCTTATGAATTTCCTCTGCAGCGTTATCTTATTCTGACTGCCGATGTGACCAAACAGAAACAGGTTGAGAAGAAAGTGATCCGCGGTATTCTCCTGATGAATCTGTTCGGAATGGTGGCAATTTTGCTGTACGCATTTTTTCTCTCGGGGATGCTGATTGCCCCTTTGCGCGTTTTCAGCAATAAACTGGCCAAAATGAACGAGTATGCTCTGGCCCCGCTTGATCTAAAAGAAATACCGGAAGAGTTTGCGCCTCTGGGGGAATCGGTCAATCATCTTATCCGCCGTATTGAGAGCTTTTTGCGGTATAAAAAAGAGCTTTTTGTCGGAACAGCCCATGAACTCAAAACCCCTCTTGCCGTTATGAAAACAAAAAGTCAGGTTACACTGATGAAGCGAAAAAGGAGCGAAGAGGATCTGGTGCAGGCGCTTGAGCAGAATATCCGCTCCATTGATGATATGAATGCAATTGTTGGCTCTATTTTGGAATTTGGCCGGGCAGAGGGAGCCCAATTTGAACAACCGGAACGGATTGATGTGGTCGTGTATATAGAGACCATATGCGAAGCGTTTACATTGCTGGCCAGTCAAGAAAACAAAAACCTCATTTGCAGGTTGAACCCGGAACACCTGTACGTTACGCTTCCGCCATTGCTTTTGAAGCAGATTATTCAGAATCTTTTGCAGAATGCTCTCAAGTTTACTCCTGAAGGGAAAAAAATCAAGCTTTTGACATATGTAAAAAACAGTTCGTTTGTGATAAAGGTTCGGGACGAAGGAAAAGGGATTGATGAGAATATGGATCTTTTTGCACCGTTCCGGCGTACTCAGGATTCGTCAGGAGCGGGGCTGGGTCTTTTTCTTGTCAAAAGTGCTGCCGATGCATTGCAGGCGAAAATCACTATTAGAAACCGTCGGGATGGGAAGGGAACGGCCGCTACTCTGATTCTTCCGCTCAAAGAAGTTTCTTTTCAATAAAGCATAAGCTTCCATAAGTTATAACTCGTACAACAATTCAACAAACAGAGGTAAAAATGGCACTGTTGATAACAGACGAGTGTATAGCCTGCGATGCCTGTCGCGAAGAGTGTCCCAATGAGGCGATCGAAGAGAACGATCCGGTATATTTGATTGATGCTGATCGGTGTACGGAGTGTGTAGGGCATTATGACGAACCTCAGTGTGTCGCCGTGTGTCCGGTCGATTGTATCATCTCTGATCCGAACAATGTCGAGAGCGTCGAAGAGCTCAAATTCAAATACGAACAGATTCAGGCTGAGGCCTGATCCCTTCCATGGCCAAGCGTACCGCCGTCATTGACATCGGTTCCAATTCTGCCCGCCTGGTTATTTTCCAAAAAACAAGCCGTTACGGATTTCACCTTCTTGCTCAGCACAAGAGTCGTGTGCGTATCGGAGAGGGAGCCTATCAGCGCAACGGATATCTCCAACCCGAGCCGATGGAGCGTGCTTACCGGACGCTGGAAGCCTTTACTCGGATTCTCCATGACTATCGTGTCAAAAACGTACTCTGCGTAGCAACATCGGCACTGCGTGATGCACCGAATCGTGACGAATTTATCAGACGAACACGCAACAATCTCCGTTTGGATATTCGGGTAATTGACGGGAAAAAAGAGGCGGAATACGGTGCCATTGCCGCCAGCAATCTCCTTCCGATAGAGAGTGCTATCACGATCGATATCGGGGGAGGATCTGCCGATATGGCACGTATCGAGAACGGAAAGATCGTTGAGACGTTTTCCCTCAACCTCGGCACGGTACGGCTCAAGGAGCTCTTTACCGGGAAAAAAGTTGAGGTCAAAAAAGCACAGGCGTTTGCCGAAAACGAAATGGCACGCCTTCCCGGAACCTTTCAGGGCGCAGTAGCTGTAGGTATCGGAGGAACTGTACGCGCTCTGGCCAGGGCGATCATGCGCGCTTCTGATTACCCTCTCGACAAACTGCATGCTTTTGCATACAATGTGCGGGAACAGCAATCTTTCTTCGATGCAGTTGTTCGTGCCGAAACTGATGAACTGGAGCATCTCCATATCAAGCCGGAGCGGTTTGATACCATCCGGGAAGGGGCACTGATCCTCTCAATGATCCTTGAGCGGATCGGGGCACGCGAAATCATCACAAGCGGTGCAGGTGTGCGTGAGGGAGTCTATCTGTCCAATCGACTTCGAAGTGACCGTTTTCGCTTCCCGAAAGGGATCAATCCAAGCATACAGAGTATTCGGGATCGTTTTGATCTTTTTGGGTTTCCGGAAGGGAACAAGCGAGCCATCGGTCGTAAACTCTTTGAACTTTTTGGTGACCGTTTTGACGGCAGCAAACATGATCGTGCGATGTTGCTCTATGCCCTCGATCTTTCCAATATCGGAAAGATGCTCACAATCTACAAAGAGCATCAGCATGCCTGGTACATTGCCATGCAGGAGCTCAACTACGGCTTTACCCATCGTGAAATGATTTTGATTGCTCTGATTTTGCGTTCCAAAGAGAGTCGCCACTACCATACACCTCTTTACAAAACCTACAAAACCCTTTTGCCGCGCAGAAAAAAGCTTAAATGGCTTGTATTTATTTACACTTTGACTCTGATTTTATATGAAAACTCCACACGAGGCAGTATGCAGTTCCGGCGTCTGAAGAAAAAGCGATTGATAATCGAGAGCCCTTCGCTCTCATATTTGGCTCAAGAAGCGATAAAGAATTTACCTCTCCCCGGCGGCTTGACCATCGAAATTGCCTGAAAGCTCCCCTCAGCTGAACCTTTCAAGCATTGAGAGGCGTCCTTAGAACTCTTTCCCTACCGTAAATTCGAAGGAAGAGGTTTTGTCGGTCGGAGTTGCACCGATTGCTTGGGCAAAGACAAAGTTGACATCCCCGAGAGGCGAACGCCATTCGATCTGGGCACCGACCGATTTTTTGATCACTTCACCCGGGCTTCTGTTTCCGATCATGCCGTAATCAGCGAAGGCAGTCAGGCGAACTTTATTCTTTTTTGAGAGAGGGATGCTGGCCTCAAGACTGTTGACCATGCTCATGAGACCTCCGCCTCCTGCAGGGTGGATAGAGGCGGGACGGTATCCTCGAACTCCATTATAATATCCGCCGAGATGCAGACGTTCCGCTTCAGGGATAAAGCCCATATCATGTATATAGCTTGCCTGCATTTTGTAGCGGAGGATCAGATCGTAGCCCAGGTGATCCCTGAGACCATAATATGCAGCAAATTTCACAGTTCCCTTCAGGTATTTAGCAAAGTTGTCTCCCCCCCCCAGACCGGCATATTCGACATGGGTTTTAGCATAAATACCTCGACGGGGAACAAAAAAGTTATCAGTATTGTTGTATGTCAAGGAGAGGCCGATGGATGATTTGATGTAGTCCTTCAGCCCACTGCTGTATTTTCCTTTGTCAATGTTGCTGTAACGAACATCATCGTAATTGTAATCGACAGAGGCACTCAGCTCGTGAGTTAATTGACGGCGGACACCGAGATACCCTCCCAGTTCTTTTTTGTTAAAACCGTAGGTTCTTTCGCTGTCATCTTTGGTATCAGTGCGGAAAAGTCCACCGTAGAGCCCGAACAGGGTACCGGCCACCCGCGGATCATCAAAAAACAACTTGCCGTTTCGTTTGAGCTTGGACCA
>JALVQH010000062.1 GCA_027031505.1 Campylobacteraceae bacterium
GTAATACCCAGTAAAGGATTCATCGAACGTGCCCCAATTGATGGTATCGGCAAGGGCGATGAGCGGATCGTTTGAATCGAGCATATCGCGCAAGGAGGGTGGAAAAGGTTGGGTTGAGTGGTTGCGGGGGATTTTGGGAGTATTTTTAACACCTGTTTCGGCCAGAAATAGGTCTTATATGGAGTGATTTCTGGTTGAAATTATAACGTAAAACTGCTTCTGAAGTGCCTAATTATGGTAGGTTTGTTGTTTTTCAGGGGCAACTATTTAGTTGTATTATCATTATCACCTGACCCCTGCTACTGCTGCTACTCCTCTGCTACCTGCTACTAAACCGCTATGGCTGCCCGACCGAGGGCTCAGGAGGTGCGAGGAGTCTGTTCCTGGGTGTGGAGCATTTTGTCCGCTGCAAGGCTGGCGATCATGGAGAGGAGGACGTAGGCGAGGAAAAAGTAGAGTCCGATCTCGGCTTCGGCACGGCTGGTGTTGCTATGGGTGGATGTGAGGTATACAAGCAGAAGTGCGACGACAAATACATCCAGCATCGACCACTTGCCCAAATGTTTGAAGAAGCGGATGATCCGTGCGGCAAAGGGACTGTGCTCATAGACCGAAACAAAAAGCATTGAGATGGTTTTTAATGCCGGAACAATCACCGAGAAAAGAAGGATGACTCCTGCAACCGTGAGGTTACCGTCCTGATAAAGTTTGGCGATGGAGCCGAGGATCCCTTTGGATTCAAAGGAGAGGATCACATCGCCGAGATATTCGACGTTTTTATGAACAATCATCAACATGATGGGGGTCACCAGGCCGTTGATCAGCGCCACGAGTGCCCCGAGCGACACCACGATCGTAAACCCCCGCAGACTCAGCAGAACATAGAGCAGCACCAGCACTCCTGCCGCGATGCCGAAACAGATCGCATACCGGTTGGCCACCGTTTGGGCTATGTGGCGCTCTTTCTCCAGCGCAAGGAGGCGGGCTTTGGTGTCATTCTCGACCAGACCGAGGGTGAAAAGCGAAGCAAGCTCTTTGAGCTTGAGCTCTGCGACCCCGGCAGCATCCATCTGTCGGGCGATCTGGGCGGTTTTTGCCTCGTAGGTGACCGCCGCACGGTACCCCTCTTTGCCACACCATACCATGGCGATGAAGGTGATAACGGCGATAACGATCCCGATCCGTTTTCTGGTTTTCATGGGTTGTCAGTTTCCTTTGTGCTCTGTATTGATGTGAATTATACTATAATCCGATCATGAAACCGATCGAACGCTTCAAAACTATTGCCCGCGAAGCGGGAAAACTTGTCCGTGAAGGGTATCACACCTCCAAAACTGTTCGCCACAAAGGAGTCGTCGATCTGGTGACCGAGTACGATGTCCGGGCGGAAGAACTCATCCTTAAACGCCTGTCCGAACATTTCCCCGAATATGTCCTCGTCGGAGAGGAGAGCCACTACGGCACCTATGATCATCAGCGGGCTATTTACGTCGATCCGATCGACGGGACGACCAATTTCGTCCACGGGATCCCCCATCTCGGTATCTCGCTGGGTCTCTGGGAAGCAGGGCGCCCGGTGCAGGCAGTGGTGTACAACCCGATTCTCGATGAGCTCTTCTGGGCCGAAGCCGGCAACGGAGCCTGGCTGAACGATGCTCCTCTACATGTCAGTATGCAGACTGACCTTCAACAATCGCTCATCGGTACCGGTTTCCCGTATGCCAAAGTCAATCAGGGTTCGGAATACCGCTGGGTGATCGACCGCCTTGCCTCCGTACTGCCCCACATCCGAGACATCCGGCGTCTCGGTGCGGCGGCGATCGATCTATGCTATCTCGCGCAGGGGAGAATCGATGCGTTTTATGAGATCGATCTGCAGCCGTGGGATGTCGCTGCGGGCATCCTCATCGTCCAGGAAGCCGGAGGCAGGGTGAGCACACTCTCCGGCGAACTGTATGCATTCGGGGACAAAGGGATCGTCGCCAGCAATGGGTGTGTGCATGAGGCGCTTCTGAATCTCATGAGACCTATTTGACCTCGAAATAGATGACCAGGGTTTTCTGGAAGAAGTTGCTGTTGTCATCGCTGACCATCACGTAGCGGTGAGGGGTGATACGAGCCAGTCCTTCGAAATT
>JALVQH010000063.1 GCA_027031505.1 Campylobacteraceae bacterium
AACAATGACGCACCGCGATACTCATACTCGATTGAAACAACTGTGTAAAAAGGTAATCTTTACCGAAAAAAAGCGCCCAAACAGCCGTCGGTACACCTCTCCTGTACACAACTTCCGTTATACTTCTCACCGTAGAATTGAAACATTTCATAAGGAGACAGAATGAACCGTAACATCCTGCGCCTCGCGCTAATCGCCCTGCTGGGCTTTGGAGGTGCCGTCTGGGCCAAAGAGACGATCAAAATCGGAGCCATCGTCGCCGCGACCGGCCCTGCGTCGTTCCTCGGGGATCCGGAGCTCAAGACCCTCAAGCACTACGTCGAGAAGATCAACGCTGCCGGAGGCGTCAAAGGGAAACCCCTCGAACTCGTCGCCTACGACACCGGCGCCAACCCCAAAAAAGCGGTCACGTTCACCAAACGACTGCTTCACAAGGACAACGTCGCCGCCATCATCGGCCCCTCCACCACCGGTGAGACGATGGCGATCATCCCGCTTGTTGAAAAAGCCAAAACCCCCCTCCTCTCCATGGCTGGCGGGGTTCCCATCGTTGAGCCGGTCAAACCGTATGTGTTCAAGATCGTCGCCACCGACAAGATGGCGTGCCAGAAGATCATGGCCGATCTCAAGAAACGCAACCTCACCCAGCTTGCCCTCATCTCCGGCAGCGGGGGATTTGGCAAGTCGATGCGCAAGCAGTGCAAACTCGTCGCCGAAAAAGAGGGGATCAAGATCGTCGCCGATGAAACCTACGGCAAAAAGGACACCGACATGACCGCCCAGCTGCTCAAGATCAAAAACACCAAGGGCGTTCAGGCGATCCTCAACCCCGGCTTCGGTCAGGGGCCGGCCATCGTCGCCAAAAACTACCACCAGCTCAAAATGACCCAGCCCCTCTACGAGTCCCACGGGGTCGCGTCCAAAAAATTCATCGAGATCGCCGGTGACGCCGCCAACGGCATCCGCCTCGTCTCCCCTCCGGTGGTTGTCGCCGACAAGCTTGATGACAACAACCCGGTCAAAAAAGTGTGCGTTGCCTACAAAAACGAGTATGAGAAATTCTCCGGCAGCCAGGTCTCCAGCTTCGGCGGGCACGCCTACGATGCTCTCTTTGCACTGGTCGAAGCGATCAAAGCCGGGGATGGCTCCCGCCAGTCGATCCGCGACAACCTCGAAAAACTCCACAATTTCGTCGGTATCGACGGTGTGGTCAACATGAGCCCCACCGACCACCTTGGACTGGATACCCAGTCCGGTATGGTACTGCTGGATATCAAAGACGGAGACTGGGCATTGGCGAAGTAAACAAAACATCAGGGACGGGACTAACGTCCCTTCGCGTTGCGATGTTGGTGTGCAATTGGTCTGAGGGGTCTGGTAATTTGTGATGCGTCGAACGATGCATCATGGGTCTAAGGTGTCTGGTGATTTGTGATGCGTCGAACGATGCATCATGAATCACCTGACCCCGCCCCACACCGCCCCACATTACCAAAAAATGAAAAATGAAAGATGAAAGATGAAAGATGAAAGATGAAAAAATGAAACACCTTCCCATAGCCACAAACCAGTATTTTTCATTGTTCATTTTTCATTTTTCATTCATACCCCCCGCTTCTCACTTCTTGCTTCTTGCTTCTCACCGGCATGACCCAGAGGGGCGTACCTCATGACCGAACTCTTCGCCTTCCTCCTCTCCGGCCTGACGGTCGGATTCGTCTATGCACTGGTGGGGATGGGATTTACCGTCATCTACAACTCCAGCGGCATCATCAACTTCGCCCAGGGGGAATTCGTGATGGCAGGCGGAATGGTGATGGTCTTCCTCCTCGCCGCTGGGATCCCGATGGCACCCGCCTTCGGACTGGCGATCCTCGTCACCGCACTGCTCGGCATTCTGCTCTGGAAACTCATCGACCTCTCCCGTGACAGCTCTCAGGTGTCGCTCATTATCCTGACATTGGGATACGCAATTTTCCTGCGAGGTCTGACGGAAGTGGTTTTGGACAAAGAGCTCCACACCCTCCCTTCGTTTGTCGGAGAGGGGGCATTCGATCTCTTCGGCGCGGTGCTCACCCGTCAGGCGGTACTCATCATCGCCGTTTCGCTGGCCATC
>JALVQH010000064.1 GCA_027031505.1 Campylobacteraceae bacterium
AGAAGTTGTCTTTGTTGATGCGTATAGTTGCCATACGCAATTATAGTGGAACGACACAAAATAATTACAGAGGAATCCATGAAAACCCATTTTTCATTTTTCATTTTTCATTTTTCACTCTGCGAGGTAGAACGGTGAGGCGACTCCGCGCCGAGTGGGAACCGCACAACGTTATCCTGATGGCCTTTCCGCATCAGGAGACCGACTGGGCAGAGTATGAGGATTGGGAGGCTGTTACGGCACCATTTGTCCGGATCGCTCAGGCGGTGGCGTACTATCAGATGGTGTACATGCTCTGCCGGGACAGCGAGGCGATCAAACCGCTTTTTTGCAGCACGACCAACATTATTTTCATCGAAACAGACTATGACGATACCTGGACGCGGGATTACGGGCCGCTGAGTATCGAGGAGGATGGCCGGAAAAAACTGCTCGATTTTACCTTTGACGGCTGGGGCGGCAAATTTGAAGCGGCCAAGGACAACGCGGTCAACCGCCATCTTGCCGGCAAAGGATTTTATGGAGGAGCTCCCCTTGAGACGATCGACACGGTGCTGGAAGGAGGTGCGATCGATACCGATGGAACCGGAACGATCCTCGCGACCCGTCAATGCCTTTGTCACCCGAGCCGGAATGGAGGTCTTGACATACAGAGTGTGGAGACGCTTTTGGCCGATATGCTTGGAGCCCGGCGTGTGCTGTGGCTTGAGCATGGGTACCTTGCGGGAGATGATACCGATGGACACGTGGATATGCTGGCACGATTTGTCAACCCGTCAATCATAGCTTATGTCACGTGTGGCAATCCCGAAGATGAACACTACGGTGCGCTAAAAAAGATGGAAGAGCAGCTGCGCAGTTTCCGAACCGAAGCGGGTGAACCCTATACCCTTGTTCCGCTTCCGCTGCCGGAACCCAAATACAACGAAGACGGAGAGCGTCTTCCGGCAACGTACGCCAATTTTCTCATCAGCAACGGCGCCGTGATATACCCGACCTACAGCGATCCGAACGATAAAAAAACGGGGGAGATTTTGCGGGGGCTCTTTCCTGATCGGGAGGTGATCCCGATCAATTGTCTGGGGCTTATCCGGCAGGGGGGGAGTCTCCACTGCTCGACGATGCAGGTGGCGTATTAGTTGCCGCCGAAATCCTGTGTCCAGTAGATTTTATACATGCCGCTGCTGTCCATTGCGGCACGCGATTCATACATGCCAAACTGGGTCAAGGTCGGGCTCATGATGTTGGAGCAGTGTCCGTGTGTACTGGCCATCCACCCTTCCATTATTTTGAGCCAGTAATCGTGGGGCTGCACAAAACTTGCGGTGGACATGGCGATGTTCTCCGCCGATGCAGATCCCGAAAAGCCGTTATGCGTGATCCGCTCATCAAAGTGGCTTCCCCGACCCAGTCCCATATCCTGTGCCGTGGTATCGTTTACCGTTCCGGAGCCGTCGTGGTTGTACCAATTGCTCTTTTTCATGTCTTCGCTGTGTTCTTTGGCTGCGGCTTCCAAATGGGTATTCCAGACCATGTCGGGGCTGGAGGGGCCGCTGATGGCAGCCGGATCGTTGCAGGTGATGCTGAGTGAGCGCAAATAGTTGATGACGGCAACATAATTCAGATAGACCTGAGAGGTACCGTTTCGACCGGCATCGTAGTTTGCGATATCCCCATTGGCGATGGCCTGGGTCAGGTTGACTTCGGCAGTGCTGCTTTTATTGTTTCCATTACTGCTGCCGCAGCCGATGAGCGCAAGTACCAGCATCAAAGCCGAGATTGTTTTTCGATACATAATAAGATCCCCCCAGTGGTTTTTGGTGTATCCTTGCAGTATACCATAATGACACCTCCAATAATCCAAGATGCTCGCAAAAAAGAAAAACAAAAACAAAGATACCACAACGGAAAAAATGACATCTTTATGTTACACTACGATTATGAAAACAGCACTCATACAACAAAAATACCATGGAACCAAAGCGCAAACTCTCATTGAAACAACTCGGCACATTGCCGCTGCAGCCGGTGAGGGAGCTGAACTGGTTGTCTTGCAGGAGCTGCATCAGCATGAATATTTCTGTCAGAGCGAAATGACACGTTATTTTGACTATGCACGAAATTTCAAGGCCGATGTGGACTATTGGGGAAAAGTAGCTGCCCGACACAAAGTTGTACTGGTAACATCTCTTTTCGAAGAGCGGGCTCCCGGCCTCTACCACAATACTGCCGTAGTGTTTGACCGAGACGGCTCCATTGCAGGTAAATATCGCAAAATGCATATTCCGGACGATCCTGGCTTTTATGAAAAATTCTATTTTACGCCTGGAGATACCGGTTTTGAGCCTCTTGATACTTCGGTGGGACGCCTCGGAGTGATGGTGTGCTGGGATCAGTGGTATCCCGAGGCAGCGCGTATCATGGCGCTCAAAGGAGCCGAGATGCTCATTTATCCTACTGCCATCGGGTGGTTTGACCACGAGAGCGACGGAGAGAAGCGGCGCCAATGGGAGAGCTGGATTACTATCCAGCGCAGCCATGCCATCGCCAACGGCATCCCGGTGCTCAGTTGCAATCGGGTAGGATTTGAACCCGATCCGGGTGGGGCACTGGAGGGGATCCATTTCTGGGGGAGCAGTTTTGTCTGCGGAGCGCAGGGGGAGATGCTCACTCAGGCCGATACGGAGAGCGAAACCATCCTCTATGCCGACATCGATCCGGATCACACCCGCCAGGTGCGGGATATCTGGCCGTTCTTGCGGGATCGGCGTATCGAGAAGTACGACTGCATCGGTCATCGCTTTTGCGACTCAGATCCTGATACCAGAACGCGACCTTCTGTTTGAAATATAAATTTCAAACCCGACGGATATTTATCCCGCTTTGGAGACAGGACTTCAGTCCTTTATAATGGGGCTGAATGCAACCGTTAAAGATGTACAATTGCGTACCCTGCGCAGTCGCCCAATTTTTCATTTTTCACTATTCATTTTTCATTCTTTTGCTTCCACCATAAAAACGCAAACGTCAATCCCGGTGTTTTGGCGATCGATTCATCGTAGATAAACGCCTCCGCTTCTGCCGTGGGGAGCTCGATCACTTCGATCTGTTCCTGATCGATCCCACCCCCTGGATGGATGTGCATTGCCTCATCCACTTCGGCATAGTACAGTGTCTGGCGGCTGCCGGCAAACCCGACGGACGTGTGAAAAGCCGTCACCCGCTCGATCGTTTCAAGCGGTACATCATACCCGCACTCTTCGAGGATCTCCTCCCGGGCGATCTCCTGCAGGCTTAAGGCCTCTTTGTCCACCAGTCCGGCACACAGCTCCACCGTCATGCCGTCATGGTTATTCAGATAGACGGCCGGGCGGAACTGTTTGACGAGGACAAAGGCATCATGTTCGCAGTGCCAGAGCAGGATCGCTACACTGTCGTAGGCTTCGACCACTTCCCAGTCTTTCTCGATACCATCCTGGCGGTAGGTTGCGAGAGAGGCTTTGATGTATTGTGCCTTTATGAGAGGGTGGAGTGCAAAATCGGTTATCATTGTCATACCCCTTTATCTATTTGCCATCACGGCAGAATTATCTTCGCCAATCCAAGAAAAGCGAAGAAGCCAACCACATCGGTGACCGTTGTCAGCAGTACGGAACTGGCCACTGCCGGATCGATACCGATGCGCTTGAGCAGCAGAGGGATCATTGCACCGAATGCACCGGCAAAAAGGAGATTGATCACCATTGCCAGAGCGATGACCAGTCCGAGGCGTGCACTTTGAAACCACAACAAGGCGATCATCCCCATCAGCAGTGCAAAAACAGTACCGTTGAGCAGCGAAACGATGACTTCCTGGCGGATGGCGCCTCTGGCTTCGCTCCAACTCAGCTCTCCCAATGCAATCTGCCGCACCATGACGGTCAACGATTGCGTCCCGGCATTGCCGCCCATTGAAGCAACAATCGGCATCAGTACTGCCAACGCCACATAGGCCTGGATCGTCTGGTCAAACAGACCGATCACCAGCGAAGCGAGAATGGCTGTAACAAGATTGACCCCGAGCCATATCCCCCGTTTGCGGGTGATAACTGCGATCTCTTTGTCCTCTTCGGCTACCTCATTGACCCCGGCCATTTTGTAGATCTGGTCAGTGGCTCGCTCTTCGATAATATCATACACATCGTCCGATGTGATCCGTCCGACCAGTTTCCCACGGCTGTCGGTGACTGGCAGAACCACCAGATCGTAATCTTCAAACCGTTTGATCACCGCATCGATCGAATCCTGCGCTGTGACCCGCTGGATCATTTTGTGCTCTTCGCGAAAATAATCCCGGAAGCTCCGTGAAAAATCGAGCGTAATTAACTCCTCAAACGAGATCGCTCCGATCAGAAACCCAAAAGCATCGACCATAAAGACCTGATAAACGTTGTCGAGCTGCCCTTCTGCTTTGAGATGCCGCAGCCGGCCAATCGCGTCGGCAATGGATTCATCGAGTCCGGCGCTGAAAAGCTCAGTCTGCATGAGAGATCCCGCTTCGTCCTCTCCGTAGTTCATCAGCCGTTCGATCTCTTCGACCTCTTCATCATCCAGTTTGGAAAGGATAGCCTGCTCTTTGGCCTCATCCATCGCCTCGATGTCCTGCATGAGATCCGTCGCATCATCTGAGTCAAGCTCATCGACTACCCCCACTAATTTGGGGACTGAAAGGTCATTCAGCGCTTCATCTTTGATGGCTTCGGGAAGTTCCAGCAAAATCTCTCCGAGGTAGGTTTCGGGAATTTTCTGAATGGTGGACAAGAAGGCTTCTTTCCCCTTTTCATGGTAGAGCTGGCGCAGGATTCGTGCCCACTCATTGGCATGATGGTGCACAAACAGATCGGATTCCCCGGACAGTTTTTCGAGAAGCGCTCTTCCTTCTTCGATGTGGAGTGACTCAGCCACGACGATCCTCCGTGCGGGCAGTTTTTTTCTCTGTGATCTCGTTTATGTAAATGAGATTGCGTTTGTACCGGGGCCACTTCCATGTCTCTGTTGTCAGTTGTTTGATCAACGATTTGAGACGGTTTCTTGCGTGCTTCGCTTCCGGTATCTCTATGCGTTTTTGGTGTGTGATCGAGTACTTTTTCATGATAGTATGTTTTTCAACAATTGTCCGAAACTTTCCGGTTCCTTTGTGTGCAATGTAACGCAATGGATCAATCGGCCTGCCTTTGAAATAGAGACCAAAATGAAGATGCGGTCCCGTACTGCGGCCGGTGCTGCCTGCCCTGCCGATCACTTGTCCCCGTTTGACATGCTGTCCTGTTTTGACCAGAATTTTACTCTGGTGGGCGTAGAGAGAGACAAAGCCGCCCCCGTGGTTAATCCTGACCACTTTTCCGTAGCCGCGCATCCAGCCGGCATAAATGACGCGGCCGTCGTTGACCGCACGCAGAGGCGTGCCCCGTCTGGCTCCGAAATCTACTCCGAAATGGGGGCGATATTTGTGGAGGATGGGATGCCAGCGACGGTATGAAAAATGGGAAGTGATCCGCGGATGGTCTACCGGCATGCGAAATCGAGCCGATGGGGCTTTGCGCACGGTGGTGTACGTAAAGGGACGTTTTTCGATTCTGGTAAATGTAACGGCTTTGTGTGTGTCGAAATGGACGTCCCCTTTTGTGTCTATGTAGACAAAATACTCTTTGCCATGTGTTTTCAAAAGAGCTGATATGATTTTCGGGTGACCGGATGGTTTTCCGAGGCGTCCTTTCTGTGTGTAGATAAGCGCGAAGCGATCTTGAGGCTGAAGGGTTCGGAAGTTTACTCTCTTCTGGAAGAGCTGCTCCAGAATAAATCCAAGGTATGTAGAACCGGTTAAGTGCTTGATTTGGGCAGCATACCCTTTTTTTACCGCAAAACTTACCTCTTTTTTGATCTGATGAAACCTTATGGGGACAATGTCAAACCGATACCCCCGTTCCCCGCGGTTAACGATCTCGATCTGCATCTCTTTTCCCAGCGGAATCAGTGTTTGGAGCAGTTGTCCATGATCGCACAGCTCATAATAGATCTCTCCCGCCTGAATCTCGGTTACGTATTCCATATCCTGTGCGGAGATTGTTTGCAGCAATCCTGAGGCATTCTGTTCTTTCAAATATGCGGGAAAAGTGAGACCGGCCGGCCAGATTTTTTGTTCGACTTGTGCACCGAAGAGCAGGGTCAATGGAATCAGCAGCAGCACGATCATACGTATCATCTACATTCCTTGGCCATTACCGACTGTGGTATTTTTTAACAGTATTATACTCACCTAACGTGAGTTTTATCTTTTGGCTGTATAATCGTTCCACATTATTCCAGGAAGGGGAACCGTATGGACACCGATCACATCAAAGCACTGCAAGCTATCGTTGGTGAAGAGAACCTTTACACCGATACGGCGCATCTGCGTGCGTACAGTTACGACGCCACCCGTACCCACTACCGTCCCGAAGCGGTGATTTTCCCCCGGCATGAAGACGATGTGCGCCGCATTTTGGTTTATTGCAATGCCCACAGGATCGCCATCACGGCTCGCGGTGCCGGGAGCGGATTTACCGGTGGAGCCCTGCCGAAAAACGGCGGTATCATCCT
>JALVQH010000065.1 GCA_027031505.1 Campylobacteraceae bacterium
TGCGGGGATTACGATACAGATGAGCAGTACGTTAGACAAACTGAAGGCCTTAAATGACAAATTGGAAGCCAGGCTCAACGAACAGGATAAAACTGTCAAGAAACCTGCTGCCCCATCCAGAAAGGCATCCCGGACAAAACCTGAGAACAACCAAAATACGCGTAGAGAAAAGCCTGAAGGTATTACCGAAAAAGTTTCCGATGCTGAGCTGGGAAAAACCCTGATCAATCTCATGGGATTTGATGCCAATGCCGAATCGGTACGAGCCGAAAATCTCAACCGGGTTGCTGAACTTTACACCAAACTCAATATCATCAACAAAGCCCCCGAAATTGAAAAACTCTTTATCTATAAAGCAATGAATATCAGCGGTGTCGGTCTCAAAGAGGAAGATTTCGGCGAAATCCGTCCCGGCAAATATGTTCAGGTAATCGCTATCACCTATGAGCCGGATAAAAACGGCAAGAAAAAAGCCAAAAACATTTCACTCGGGTATTTCGGAAAGGCCGAAACCCTTGAAGAAGCTTATAAAAACGAGATCATTGAATTTGTCCTTCGCTGGCGTTACGAAAAGGCTTTTCAAAACCTCGAACACTACCGGGATCTTCTTGAGCGTGTCCGTCCAGGCAATCGGCTCTTTTGACTTCTTCCTTTTTTGTCGCCGGCAATGCCCATTCCTAACCAAAATCGCGATACAATCACCGGAACTGTTTTGATCGAAAGGTTTCTGCATGCACATTGATATTACTCCGGAAAGTTTGCTGGTTCAACTCGGATATCCGCCCAACGATGCCCTTCTGGCACATATGAAGCGTACACTGAATGTAACCCCCGGTTTTGATACATTCTCCCGACATCTTCTGAGCCTCAAAGACGATATCGCACGTTTTGACGGCTATCTTGCCCTCTCCAACTCCCGAAATGCCCTCAAAATCAAATGCGATGCAACCCATGCAGAAAAAACAACCGCCTATCACGATACACTGAAACGCTGGGCTCAGAAATACAAAGTTACACTGGAGCCGGTTCCGGGCACCCACACTTACTACATCCTCGGACAACCCTGACCCGTGCCACTCTCGAGTCTCAACACTGAGCAAAGCGCAGCCGCTGCCGCCCCGGCGGGCGCCAACCTCATTATCGCCAGTGCCGGTACCGGAAAAACGTCGACGATTGTCGGACGGATCGCGTATCTGCTGGAGCAGGGGATGACTCCGGAGCGTATCCTGCTGCTGACTTTTACCAACAAAGCCGCCGGTGAAATGATCGCCCGCCTGGGAGCCCGTTTTCCCAGAAAAGCAATCGAGAAGATTGAGTCGGGCACATTCCATGCCGTCGCCTACCGCTGGCTCAAATCCCGCATCCCCGGCTTGAGTCTCAAGCAGCCCGGAGAGCTCAAGACTCTCTTTCGCAGCATTTACGAAAAACGGCAGTTCCGACGACTGAATCTTGAGATCGAACCCTTCGCTGCCACATACCTGTACGACCTCTACAGCTTGTACCAGAATGCCTCGCTGGAACGCTTTGACCGCTGGCTTCTTGAACGGTACCCGGAACACGAACCGTTGATGAATATTTACCTCGACATCTGCGAAGCATTTGAGCAAACCAAGAGGGAGTACGGATTTGTCTCTTTTAATGATCTTTTGCTTCTGACCCGCAACTATCTGCAGGAGAATCGCATCGATTTTGGTGAAGTGCTGGTCGATGAATACCAGGATACCAATACACTCCAGGGCGCTCTGATCGATGCGCTCAAACCCGATTCCCTCTTTTGTGTGGGCGATTACGATCAGAGCATCTATGCCTTTAACGGTGCCAACATCGCCAACATCGCAACCTTTACCGAACGGTATCCCGGCGCACGTGTTTTTACCCTGTCGACCAATTACCGCTCCACCGCTTCCATTCTTTCGCTGGCCAACCGTGTTATTGAGCGCAATAAGCGTATCTATCCCAAGCGCTTTCGGGCAGGACGTGCCGCTGAGAAGAGTGCACCGCCCCGTCTCTTGCTCTATGATGAACTTTTTGAGCAGTATCAATCGATCGCGGCCATGATTCGGCAGTCCCGCACCTCCAAGGATCACATTGCCGTAATTTTCCGCAACAACG
>JALVQH010000066.1 GCA_027031505.1 Campylobacteraceae bacterium
GACAATTCGGGCGCACTCTTCCGGGAAGCAGAAGCATGCGCATCGAGAGGAATGTGGAGGATTTGACCCTTTTTGATAACCGATTTGCGATCAAGGTGATTGGCGGTGAGAATATCATGGATCGGGACGCGGTACTGATGTGCAATGGTATAAAGAGTATCCCCGCTCTGCACAGTATAATCTACGACGATACCCTTCTGTATCCGAGTCAATTTCGCATCCAGAGCTGCAGCCATAAAAACGATCAATATAAAGACAATTTGTTTTTTCACGTTTTCCTCTCCTCGAAATCTTCCGTAATTCTATACTAAATAATATTATATGTCAAGTGCTACGTTTGTCTGCTGCAAAAGTGAAGAAAATATACCATCTTTACGATAATGAAGTATTAATCATGAATAATGAAAAGTTAACTGCCTGCAAGCATTGATTAACCCTCGGCAGGTATGATAAGCAGAAAAAAGGAGCAACCATTATGAAAACAGGGATCCCCGTTGTTGTGCTGATACTGTCCGTATGGGGACTCGGCGGATGCCAATCCGAAGAAAAACCATCGTCCAATTTTGTTTCCCGTTCCCTTCAGGAAGTTGCTGCAAACCATGGGTCTCAGCCTCTTTCTGCGACACAGACACCCGTGCATACTCAAACTGTCCATACTGTCGCCTCTCCCAAAATGTCTCCTATCGGAATCGTTGTCGACCGGAACCGCATCATCATCGACACCAACCAAACCAGACATTTCCTCAAGTCACTTACCCGTAAGCTCGACCGCAATTTCAGGCAGATCGAAAAAAAACTGCGCAAAGAGAAGCTCCGCTCACCCAATGAAACCGGTATCGTTATTACCGAAGACCGCATTGAACTGGATCTTAACAAGACAGAACATTTTGTCGATAGGTGGATTCGAAGCATCGAGGAAGTGGGTCGGCAACTCGACGGGATAGCCAGAGAATTGGACAAATCCTTTAATCCATAGACAAAAAGAGCGGAAAGGGGGAGCCCCGGATTTTTAATCCGGGGAAAAGAAAGAAAATTACTTGAGGGCTGCTCTGGCTGCTTCGGCGACTTTGGCAAATGCTTCCGGGGCGTTCATGGCCATATCTGCGAGGATTTTGCGATCAAGCTCGATGTTGGCGAGCTTGAGTCCGTGCATGAAACGGGAATAGTTCATGTCGTTCAGACGGGCAGCCGCGTTGATGCGGATAATCCACAGTTTGCGGAAATCACGTTTTTTCTGTCGTCTATCTCGATAGCTGTAAACCAGGGAGCGCTCAAGCTGCTCTTTGGCCTTGCGAAAGTGTTTGCGGCGGCCGCTGTAGAAGCCGCGAGCCTGTTTCAATAGTTTCTTGTGCCGTTTGTGACGTACGAGTCCGTTTTTTACTCTCATTGGGTTTCCTTTACCATAGTTTCGTCATCGAAAATAGGTGTCAGACATTCTCTCTGTCTGAACTTGCCCCTGATCGGGGGTGACTGCGGGTTGGAGGATCAGACAATCATCGCTTTGATGTTTTTCGCATCCGCCTTGTCGACGACTTTGGGGCTGCGCATCTGCCGGTGGTGCTTGCCGTCGACTTTGGTCAGGATGTGGCTGCGGTACGCAGTGCCGCGCTTGAGCGAGCCGTTTTTCTTGACTTTGAAACGTTTGACAGCGCCTTTGACGCTTTTCATTTTGGGCATGGTATCTCCTTTCACAAAATAGTCCCTGTCGAGATAGAAAAGGGGCGTGTATTATATCGAAATTGGTTGAAATGTGGGTATAATACGCCAAAAACTTAAAGGTTGCGGCGTGTCCCTTCCCCTCATCGACGATTTCCGTTCCCTTGTCATCGCGTCCCGTCCCCTCATCGACACCCGGGCACCGGTGGAATTCGCCAGAGGATCCTTCCCCGGGGCAGTCAACCTGCCGCTGATGAACGATGCCGAACGGGCACAGGTCGGCACCGTCTACAAACACGAGGGAAACGAAGCGGCGGTCGCCCTCGGACACGCGCTGGTCAGCGGGGCGGCCAAAGAGGCGCGGGTACAGGCCTGGGTCGATTTCGTGACGGCCCATCCCGATGCCTGTCTCTTCTGCTGGCGGGGGGGTCAGCGTTCGCGAAT
>JALVQH010000067.1 GCA_027031505.1 Campylobacteraceae bacterium
CGACCTGTTCCGCCGCAGCGATGATCCCGTCGAGCGTCGTCTCGACGAGGGCTTCGAGGACGGCTTCCTTGGAAGGAAAGTGGTGATAAAACGTCCCCTTGGCGATCCCGACCTTCCGGATGATATTCTCGACCGAGACGGCACCGTACCCCCGCTCGGCAAACAACGTCCCGGCAGCACGGACGATTTCCTCCCGTCGTTCTACAGCTGTCTTGACGATCCGTTTCATGCAGGTTTTCTCCTCTTTTTTCGTTAGTATTAACCCGGCGGGCATTATTCCAATCAGGAGCAGGGACTTTAGTCCCGTTATGCAGGACTGAAGTTCTGCCTCCAAAGTGGGATAAATATTCGCCGGATCAATATATTTGATAGAGGGCGGCTAAAATAGGTGGGAGTATTGCTATTTGAACCCTTTTGGATGGTTTTTCGTTTTGAACAAATATGGTCAAACAAATGAAACAAATGGAGCCAGGTAACAAACCACAAATAACGGGGAACAAAATTTATTCGAGAGGGTAGAATGTCGGTGATGGAACGACACGCTGGGACGAGAGAAATATGATACAATTACAGTAGAGAATGACATCAGGACAGGACATGAATGAAGATGGGCGATACATCCAGAGATATAACAACTACAAAAAAGCATTCAAGCAATTGGAGGATGCGATAAAGCTATCGCATGAACGGGAATTATCCCTGCTTGAAAAGCAAGGATTGATACAGGCGTTTGAATTTACACATCAACTGGCATGGAAACTGTTGAAAGATTATCTCAACTATCAGGGTAATTTTGAGATACGA
Source organism: Campylobacteraceae bacterium (assembly GCA_027031505.1). GTDB lineage: Bacteria > Campylobacterota > Campylobacteria > Campylobacterales > Sulfurovaceae > S017-3. Next base: position 805 of record JALVQH010000067.1, read on the forward strand.
GGCTCCAGGGATGCCATAAGAGAAGCCTTTAACGCAGGCATCATCAAGGATGGAACACTCTGGATGCAAACCATACAAGCCAGGAATCTGACTTCTCATACCTATGATGAAGAGATTGCTGAAGAGACGTATGAAGTGATTGCAAATGATTATATCATTCTTTTTGAAGATTTGTTACATACCTTTGAGGCCATCATACAGGAACAACATCATGAACCTCAATAAATCCATTGCGGCACAAATAAAAAATGCAATTTTACAGAATAAAAAAATAGAAAAAGTGATCCTCTTTGGTTCGCGTGCCAAAGAGACAGCCCGGGAGGGTTCGGATATTGATTTGGCTCTTGTGGGGAAGGATTTGCATTTTAGAGATTTGTGCGATCTTGGTGTAAAACTTGATGGGTTGAACTTGCCTTATCAAATCGATTTCGTCCCATACAACAAAATCTCAAATCCAAACCTCAAAGAACACATTGACAGAGTTGGGATTGTGCTGTAATCTTTCTACCCGCTACCCGCTACCTTCTACCCTCTCACTTTCCTGCAACCCCGGTAGCAACTCTAAGTCGCCAAACCTGCTATACTACCCCCAAACAAACGAACAGAAAGGAGTGAGCGATGAATATCATGGACAAACTCACCAACCAGATGCAGGGAGCCATCGAGTCGGGTGTCTCGCTGGCACTGCACAACAAAAATCCTGAGGTCGATCCGCTGCACGTGCTGTGGGGGCTGATGACCAATACCCAGTCGATCCTCAACCAGGCACTCAACAAAATGAACGCCGAAAAAGCCGCCATCGAGCTGGAGGTCAAGAGTGCCGCTGAGAAGCTGCCCTCGGCCTCGACCGTCACCAAAGAGACCATCAAACTCTCGCAGAAACTTGCCCGGTCATTGCAAGCTGCCGAAGGGGTGATGGCCGCCAATGGAGACCAGTACCTCTCCGTCGACGCGTGGCTGATCGCCAACCTCGAGGAATCCTTCATCCGCGATACGCTCGGGCGCCAGATCGATCTGAGCGAACTGCGCAAAACCCTCGAGGCGATCCGGGGCGGGCAGACGATCGACTCTGCGTCGGCGGATGAGACCCTCGAAGCGCTGGAGCAGTACGGCATCGATCTCAACCAGAAAGCGCTCGACGGCGAACTCGATCCGGTAATCGGACGGGACGAAGAGATCCAGCGGATGATGCAGATCCTCATCCGCAAGACCAAGAACAATCCCATCCTCATCGGTGAACCCGGTACAGGAAAAACCGCCATCGTTGAGGGGCTGGCGCAACGGATCGTGGACAAGGATGTCCCCACCAGCCTCCAGAATATGCGGGTGATTTCACTCGATATGAGCCGCCTGATCGCCGGAGCGAAGTATCGTGGAGAATTCGAAGATCGCCTCAAGGCGGTGGTCGACGAGGTGAAAAAAGCGGCCAATGTGATCCTCTTTATCGATGAGATCCACACCATCGTAGGAGCCGGAGCCAGTGAAGGAAGCATGGATGCAGCCAATATCCTCAAGCCCGCTCTGGCCCGCGGGGAGCTGCATACCATCGGAGCCACGACGCTCAAGGAGTACCGCAAGTACTTCGAAAAAGACGCCGCCCTCCAGCGCCGCTTCCAGCCGGTCAAGGTGGATGAACCGAGCATCAACGAAGCGCTCCAGATCCTGCGCGGGATCAAAGACCGCCTCGAAGCGCACCACAACGTCATCATCACCGACAGCGCCCTCGTGGCCGCAGCCAGACTGAGTGACCGCTACATCACCGACCGCTTCCTGCCGGATAAGGCGATCGACCTGATCGACGAAGCAGCTGCGGAGCTGAAAATGGAGATCGAAAGCGAACCGACCGAACTGGCCAGGACGAAGCGGGAGATCGCGACCCTTCAAGTGGAGCGCGAAGCCCTCAAGATGGAAGAGAGCGACAAAAACACCGCCCGTCTCGAGGAGATTGCCAGAGAGTTGGCCGATCTCGAAGAGAAGCAGAGGATGCTCCAGGCGAAGTTTGAGCAGGAGAAGGCGATCTTCAACGAGATCGCCGAAGTCAAGAGCACCATCGAATCGCTCAAAGTCCAGACCGAGCAGGCCAAGCGCGAAGGGGACTTCAACCGTGCTGCCGAGATCGAGTACGGCCAGATACCGGCCGCACAGCAGCAGCTGGCCGATCTCGAAGCACGCTGGGCGCAGATGACCCGGGAGGGGACGCTGCTGAAAAACTCGGTCGACGAGGAGATGATCGCCAGCATCGTCAGCCGCTGGACAGGTATCCCGGTGAATAAAATGCTCCAGAGCGAAAAAGAGAAGATCCTCCACATCGAGGAGGTGCTCAAAGAGGAGGTGGTCGGTCAGGAAGAGGCGCTCAAGGCCGTCGCCCGCGCCATCAAGCGCAACAAAGCGGGTCTGAGCGATGTCAACCGTCCCATCGGCAGCTTCATGTTTCTCGGCCCCACCGGGGTGGGAAAAACCCAGGTCGCCAAGACGCTGGCGAAGTTCCTCTTCGACTCGGAGCGGTCGCTGATCCGGATCGACATGAGCGAATACATGGAGAAACACGCCGCCAGCCGCCTTGTTGGTGCGCCCCCGGGATACGTCGGCTACGAAGAGGGGGGACAGCTGACTGAAGCGGTGCGCCGCAAGCCCTACAGTGTCGTGCTGTTTGACGAGATTGAAAAGGCGCATCCGGATGTCTTCAACACCCTGCTGCAGGTACTCGACGACGGACGCCTGACGGATAACAAAGGGGTGACGGTGGACTTCAAAAACACCATCATCATCATGACGAGCAACATCGCCTCGGATAAGATCATGGAGTTCAACGATCCCGAAGACCGTCGCAAAGCGGTCAACGATGAGCTCAAACGGGCGTTCAAGCCCGAGTTCCTCAACCGTCTCGATGACATCGTGATCTTCAACCCGCTTGATCTGAACGCGATCACGCAGATTGTCGATATTCTCTTCCGGGCGATCGAGAAGAAGCTGGCTGAGCGGGACATCACCGTCACGCTTACCCCGGCGGCCAAAGCCTACATCGCCGAAGCCGGGTTCGACCCCGTCTACGGCGCGCGCCCCCTCAAACGCGCTCTCTACGAAGTGGTCGAAGACCGCCTCGCGGAGCTGATCCTCGAAGACAAAGTGGTCGAGGGCAGCCGTGTGGAGTTTGATGTGCAGAATGGGGAAGTGGTTGTACGATTTTAACGCTGCATATCCATGACGAGGGGCTTTTGAGCCCCGTTATTACCGTACTGAGTATATTAGACGGGACTAAAGTCCCTGCTCCACATCACGCAAAACTGATTTGACATACGCTACCGCCTCATCCCTCGTATCAATCCTCCCTTCGATTTGTTCCTGATAAACCGCATCCAGAATTTTGCGAAACTGGGGAGAAGGTATCAGCCCGAGAGCCATGAGGTCTCTCCCCTGCAGGAGGGGCTTCATGGGGGCATCGGTTACGTGGAGTCTGTGTGCTTGCTCCAGCAGCCACTCTCCGGCGGGATAGGTTCCCGGGTGTACCTCCCGGGTAGCCCGCCCCAGAAAATCGGCACGTGCCACACGTACCAAATCTTCGATATTGACCTTCGTCGCCAGTCTCCGTATAGCCGGAGCTTTGGCTCTGCCGGCATAGAGTTGTGAGGGCTTGAGATGGTGCTCTACGAGAGGCAGAATGCTCTCGATCCAGCCGTGCGCATCGGTGAGGCGATGCAGCAGGGTGCGTGCGGGCTTGATTCCTGCGCGTTCGTGACCTATGGCGCGAATGGAGTGAGAAGTGAGAAGTGAGAAGTGAGGAATTGTTGTGTATGACTGTTTTGTCTCATGCCATTTTTCAATTGTCCCATCTTCGTACTCGAGGGTTGTGGTTGATGCCTTTCCAAGATCGTGACACAGAACAGCAAAGAGAAAACGGAGCTTCTCTTTTTCATCCATTTCCAATTTCTCACTTATTGTTTCTAAATCTTCTGCCATCACATCGAGTGCCATCATTGTATGGATCCATACATCCCCTTCGGGGTGCCATTTTGGGGATTGGGGGACACCTGTGATGGCGTGAAGTTCAGGGAAATAGCGCTCCAGTATCCCCAACCGGCGCATCAGCTCAAACCCTGTGGACGGAGCAGGAGATTTGAGCAGAAGTTTTTTCCATTCGGTATGGATCCGTTCTTTTGGGAGCTCTTCGAGGAAGCCGTCATCCACCATCTGCTTGCAGAGGACAAACGTCTCCTCAGCTATCTCGAGATCAAAACGTGCTGCAAACTGTACAGCGCGATACACACGCAGAGGATCCTCGGCAAACGTCGCATCGTCGATGTGTTTCAGGTGCTTCTCCTGCAGATCCTTGATCCCGCCAAACGGATCGAGAAATTCGTGCGCTGCGATATCGTACCCGATGGCATTGATCGTAAAGTCTCTGCGTCTGGCCGCCTCAGCAAAGGTCATCTGCCCATCCACGCTCACATCAAATCCACGGTGACCACTGCCGACTTTGGATTCCCGGCGGGGGAAGGAGACATCGTACTCATTTCCATTATATGTCCATTTGATTACCCCGAAGCTCCTGCCCACGAGGTTGACCGATCCGCGGGCTTCCAGAATAGAGACCAATTGCTCCAGACGCTCAAGTCCATACACTTCGATGTCGTAGTCTTTGATCGGCATCCCGAGAAAATGATCCCGCACGCTTCCCCCCACCACGACGGCTCTGGCGTTGTGTTTGGCAAGGTGTCTGGAGAGGGTGTGGAGGATCGGGGGGAGTTGCATGGGGGCGTTCACATCGGTCATGGCGGGTATCACAGAGCAAGCTCGTATCGCGTATTGCGACCGCTGTAGCCCTCCATGGGGCGCAGAATCCCTTTGGTGACCAAATCCTTGAGATGGCATGAGGCGGTAACGGCATCGGTTCTGGTGAGGGCTCTGTATTTCTTGTTGGTCAGCCCCTCCTCGAAATGACCTGCACCATAACCGAGTCGTTTGTTGATGGCTTTGTTCTGCTTGTCGTTGAGTTTGATGTGCCTGATCTTGTCGTAAAAACGTGTTTTTTCGACAATATTTTCGATGGTCTGGAGCGAGATCTCGATCGAACATTCGATGCTCCGGGTATGCCATACGATCCAGAGTGTGATGTCGAGAGGGGTTCCGGGTCGCACTTTCTGGTTCCGCTCCAGGGTATCATGGCAGCCGCGTCGATCTTCGTTGATAGCAGTCGAGATCGAATAGTACCGGTTGTCCAGTCCACCGTTTCTGGCCAGGATGTAGTTGACGATGGCTCTGCCAATTCGGCCATTGCCGTCATCGTACGGATGGATCGATTCAAACCACTCCACCCCTTCTATCAGAGAGGTGGATACGATCTCACTCATCAATGTCTCCACCGAGAACAGATCGTGCTCGCTTCGGGCAAGATAACTCATCTTCCCCTTGAGCTCACCACTTTTCTCCACGAGACGGAAAACAGCGGGCTCCAGCTGTGGATAATCGTACACAAAATGGGAAAAATTTTCATGCTGCCAAATCCACTTTGTGGTATCCATACTCTATCCCTCTTTTATGGATCGATGGCTAATCATAGCATAAAAGTGTTATGATTGGATTGTTAATCATATCAGTTTTGCGTTATGAATCTCCCCAGTGAATAATTCCCCGAACTTTGGGTCGGGGAGCTTCATTTTATTACAAATGCTGTATTATATTAAATTAATCTCAAATTCAATTATCACTCCACTGTACCATCCTCCATAAAATACTGAGATAAATAATTTAATTTGTATGCTAAAATATCCTCAAGAGAATCA
>JALVQH010000068.1 GCA_027031505.1 Campylobacteraceae bacterium
GCTTATAGAGGGTGTCGGCGGCCTGGAGGTAGCGCTGAGTGACTGGGTCATCGGGAGCCAGCGTGACGATGGGCATCCCTGCATCGCCTCCTTCGCGGACGGCGGGTTCGATGGGGATCTCGGCGAGGACGCGGGTGCCGTAGGTGTCGGCGAGATGGTGGGCGGTGCCTTTGCCGAAGATGGGGTATTCGGTGCCGGTCTCGGGACAGATGAAACCGCTCATGTTTTCGACGATCCCGGCGATGGGGATGTGGAGCTGGCCAAACATATCAAGCGCCCGGACGGTATCATCCAGCGCGACCTTTTGCGGGGTGGTGACGCAGACCCCTGCGGTGATGGGGAGGCTCTGCGCGAGGGTGATCTGCGCGTCCCCGGTGCCGGGAGGCATGTCAAACAGGAGCACATCGATCTCTCCCCACCGGATATCCACGAGCATTTGATCGATCGCCTGGGTGACCATGGCGCCTTTCCACAGCAGCGAAGCGTCCCGGGCGATCAGGGAGCCCATCGACATCACTTTGATCCCGTGGGCGGAGATGGGGGTGATGGTGTTGCCCACGAAGACCGGTTCTACGCCGTCGATCCCCATCATCCGGGGGATATTGGGGCCATAGACATCGACATCGAGCAGCCCGACGCGGATGCCGCGCTGGGCAAGAGCCAGAGCGAGATTGACGGTGGTGGTCGATTTGCCCACGCCCCCTTTGCCGGAGCTGATCATGACGAAGCTTTGAATGCCGGGAAGTGCATTGAAGCCGTTGGAGCTGGTCTGCTGGGGCATGGGCGGGGTATCAATGACCAGTTCTGCCAGCGCAATACCGGCGACTTCGAGGCGCTTTTCGATCTCGAGGCGAAGTTGATCGGAGACTTCCCGGGCGGCCGAAGGGATCGAGAGGGTGATGTGTGCACCATCGTCATGGGTTTCAGCACGGATAACGAATCCGAACTCCACGATGGTTTTGGAAAATCCAGGATAGCGGATCCGGGCAAGAATGTCGGTGATGGGAGTGGCTGCAGCCATAAGGGCTCCTGATGATTTTTATTATGTCTACGCATTGTACCATGTGGTTATTTACATTTGTTCACACGCCATTGACATTGGGTTGATATTGGGAGTCTATACTTTGATTACCGGATGGGGGATCATCCCGAATTCCGGGAACAAATACTTAATGAATAAAGGAAACTCAATGAAACATGTCATCAAAACCGTCACCATCCTTTCGCTGTCAGCTATCAGTTTCTCCACGCTCCAGGCCTCAGAGAAAAGCGGCGAAGAGCTGTTCAAGACCAACTGCATTGCGTGCCATGTCACTGCCCATCCTGAGGACGAATCCAAGCTGGTCGCCCCTCCGATCATGGGAGCAGTACGCCACGTCAAAGAGAAGTTTGCCACAAAGGATGAAGCGGTCAAATTCATCGTGGACTATGCTCAAAACCCCACCAAAAAGAAAGCAGTCTGCGATCCCGAATCGATCGCCAGGTTTGGCCTCATGCCCTCACTCAAAGGAGCCGTCTCGGAGGCGGATCTGAAAAAGATCGCGGAGTACGTCTATGACACCTATCCCAACGGGCAGGGAAAAGGCCGTGGCCGCGGTCATGGCAAAGGGAAAGGAAAAGGGCATAGCAGAGGCCACGGCCATGGATACGGTAAGCATCACGGCAAGAGGATGGAGCAGAAATGAGGCATATAACCCCCGTGCTATTCGAACAGGCACTTGTGCTCGGAGTGCAGGGGGCTATGGTGACGAAGGTGGTTGGGTTGAAAATTGAACCCTTTGAAGTAGTACGCCGTTTTAGAGACACTAAGTAGCTGTAACTGCCGATTGAGTGAGAGGGTGCGTTTGGTATCGACAGCGTTGACTCTTTGTTTAGAGGATACCAAACGCTTGAGCTTTTCCACAACAAAATCCCTCTCGACGATCACTTCGCCTAATTTCTTACTGGTTTTGTCTTTCTCTTTTTTGAGTCGGTCGATCTCTTCTTTGTACTCTTTGACTATGCAGGTTGTTTAGATAAGTAACAATAAAAACAGCTTTTATCGAACCAAAACAACAAAACAGAAAATGATGGTATAATCCACTCAACACACCCAAAGG
>JALVQH010000069.1 GCA_027031505.1 Campylobacteraceae bacterium
CGGGAGACCAAACCCCGGCGATCTACATCTCGGCTCTCAGCGATATCGAATCGATCACCGAGGGGTTCGAGGCCGGTGCGGTCGATTACCTCAAAAAACCGTTTGATCCCGAGGAATTGGCTTTACGCATCCGGCACCGCTTTAGTGACAAAAAAGAAACAGTTGTATATGGTGATTTGACTTTTGATCCGCGTACCGGGATGGTGCATATTCATGAGGAGACGTTCCATCTTGGAGAAGTTCAAAAACACATTTTCGCCCACCTGATCCGCAATCAGGGGGAAATTGTTGCCAGCGAAACCCTTTTTGACTACATGCGGGAACCGAGCTTCAATGCCCTGCGTGCCACCATCAGCAAGATGAAGAAGCGTCTCGGCATCGAGATCCGAAACATCCGGGGTGAAGGGTACGTTCTTGAAAAACTATGAGGTCGAGTCGCTTGCCAAGAGTTTTACACTCTTTTTTGTTTTGATGGCTTCAATCTATCTTCTGTTTGTCTGGCAGAATTATATGGCCAAACAGCAGCAGCTTGATGCCCACATTTTCCAGGAAATGCGCATTTTCACCTTTAATCCGGTTACGAAGGCTTTTGGAGTTGCATTTGTCCCAAAAGATGCCAATCGTACCTTGCCGATACTTCACCACAGCCCCAAAGAAGTCTATGGCTATTTTCAGGTTCCGACTGTCGGTGACATGGTGATGAAAGTCTCTCTTGATGCTGCAAAATACAGTAAACGTCTGAAGCGTATCCGTCTGGAAGTTTTGGAATGGACGGTGCTTTTTTTGATAGCCATTGCAGGAATATCGCTTCTGTTGGCTTATTATACCCTTGGACCTATCCGTCAAGCTTTGCGTCTAAACAAAGAGTTTATGAAAGACATTCTTCACGATGTCAATACTCCGATGGCTTCCATCATCGTCAATCTCAAACTGCTTCAGAAAAAATACGGCACCGACAATGCAATCGACCGGATCGGCAGCAATGTCGAAACGATCGCAATGCTGCGGGAGAACCTCCATACCTATCTCGGAGAACGTGAGGAGAAAGAGAGTATTTTTGATCTGGGATTGCTGCTTGATGAGCGCCTGGCGCATTTTCGAATCCTGTTCCCTCAGATAACGTTCAGCAATCAGGTGCAAGCTCTTTCCCTTAAGACGCGCAAACGTGCGATGGTGCGGATCATCGACAACCTCATAGGCAATGCAGCCAGATACAATCGCCGGGGCGGGAGTGTCACCGCCTGCATGGAGGGGGATGTTTTGCTGATTGAAGACACCGGCCGGGGGATTCGGGATACTTCCCGTGTGTTTCAGCGCCATTACAAAGAGGGGGAGCGCGGAATGGGACTTGGGCTTCACATTGTCCAGAACCTTTGTCGCAAACTGGGGATTGCGATTGCAATGGAGAGTGAAGTGGGTGTGGGAACACGGGTAAAACTTGCACTCACAAAAGTAATCCAAAAGTAAGGTGCATGCGATATCATAGCGGCAGCAGGGATACTACCAAAGGAAATACTATGAAACAATGGATTGCCATGCTGCTGTTGGTTACAACGGTTGCCTCAGCGTCGCATTTGAGTGATTTGATGCGTCGTTACAAACGGGCACCCGAGCATCAGAAATATCGCATCATGAACCAGATCAAACTCGAAATCGCCCGCCTGAATAAAAAACGTCAGCGCCAGGCCATTCGCACCCTCTACCGGATCAATGCCGGCAACACCTCTGCCCGCAAACATACCGTTCGCACTCACCCCCGCACATCCACTCGGAGGAGTCATGCTGCCTCCCGCCCTCGGCATTCTCCTTCGCATACGTCACCCCATCACCCTTCCCCCATGGATGTGATTGACGGATTCATGCGTGGAGGATCAGGATACGTCGGCAGTACCGGCTCGAAAGGTTCCGGTCACTCCTCTTCGGCCAAAGATTCGACCCCCGGCGGCGGTTCCATGCCCGGCGGCGGTTCCATGCCGGGGGGCGGATCGATGCCGGGGGGCGGTTCCATGCCCGGCGGCGGTTCCATGCCGAGTATGCCGAGTATGCCGAGTATGCCGGGAGGTTTCCGGTGAAAAAGTTTGTGCTTCTTCTGCTGATG
>JALVQH010000070.1 GCA_027031505.1 Campylobacteraceae bacterium
AAGTGCCAGCAGGCCGGAGAGGGTGCGAAAGGGTGTTTTCAAGCCACCGGCGGATTTGTGCCATGCCAACCGTTTCGATGAGATGATAAAGACGGGTTTTGGCGCGGCTGCTGCGCAGGCCGTGTTGCCGGTAGAGACGGGCGACGGCCATGAAGCATCCGGGCACCTGTTCCGGAAGACAGAAGAGGTCGGCGTCGTGAGCCGTTTCACTGTTTTTGCCACCGAGGTAGAGGTTGAAGCCCCGTCTCCCCTCTTGTTCGGCCAGCGCAAAAAGGAGGTCGTTGCCCCATGGATTGAACGACGGAGTCTCCCGTCCAACGAGGGCGGTGTTGAATTTGCGGGGAAGGGTTCCCATCCATTCAGGGCGACCGAGGATGTGCCTGCGTATTGTTTCGATAATCGGGCGGCAGGTGATGGCGCTGTCCCGGGTGAAGCCGTCGAGCGGATCGGTGGTGATGGCGCGAAAATTGTCGGTTAGAGTCTGCCGGGTATCAATCCCCTCAGTTTGGAGTGCCCGATAGACCGGATAAACAGTTTCAGCACTCAATCCGTGCAGCTCAATCTGACTGCGGGCGGTCACAAGGAGCGACAAATCATAGTGTCCGGTAAGCTCGGCAAGTGCACGGACATGTCCGACCGGAAGCTCTCCTCCGTCAATCCGGAGGCGAATCATCCATGCGTCAGGGCGAATTTTGATGTTGTAGATACCGAAACTTTTGAGGTAAAAGCGGTCGGCTTCATCTGGATGGTGCCAATCGAAGGTTTCGATCTGTGCCCAAAATGCCGAAGCGCTTTGTTGTGCTTTAATTCGTTCGATTTTATTGCGCTTCTCCATGCGTCAGAAAAAACTCCTTATCCTTTGAAAATCCTCGGCAGAGTGATCCCTGTCTGGCTCTGGTATTTCCCTTTGCGGTCGGCATAGGTGGTTTCGCACGCTTCGTCCCCCTGGAAGAAGAGCACCTGGGCGATCCCCTCGTTGGCGTAGATTTTGGCCGGCAGAGGGGTGGTATTGGAGATTTCGATGGTGATGTGCCCCTCGAAGCCGGGCTCAAACGGGGTGACGTTGACGATGATGCCGCAGCGGGCGTAGGTGCTTTTGCCGAGACAAATCGCGAGGGTGTCGGAGGGCATTTTGAAGTATTCGATGGTGCGGGCGAGGGCGAAGGAGTTGGGGGGGACGATGCAGACGTCCCCTTTGAAGTCGACGACATTGTTTTCGTTGAAATCCTTGGGATCGACCACTTCGGCGTTGATGTTGGTGAAGATTTTGAACTCGTCGGCGACCCGGATATCGTACCCGTAGCTGCTCAATCCATAGCTGACGATATCTTTACCGATGAGATCTTCACTGAACGGGGTGATCATCCCATGTTCGCGTGACATTTTCCGTATCCATTTGTCCGATTTGAGTCCCATTTTTGTCCTTTTCCCGGCTTTTTAGCTCCGTTTGGTATATTTTGGTCGTTTCTTTGGTCCGATACGGCACACTTTTGCAGTAAAATTGTGGTATTATATCCAACTTAAAATTCAGGATAGGAGCTCCCCATGAAGTTGGATGAAATCAAAGAACTTGCACGAATCTTCGGCAAAAGCAAGCTGGATAAAATGAAAATCAAGATGAAAGATTTTGAGCTGGAGATGGAGAAAGGCAGCAGCGCTCCTGCAGCCCAGGTCTCCGCCCAGACCCCTGCGGCTGCCCCGACCTCTGCTGCACCAACAGCGGCTACGGTATCCATCCCCGCTGAAGCGGCACCAGCAACACCGATGAAAGGGGAGGTCATCCCCTCACCCATGGTGGGTACCTTCTACGCGTCCCCCTCTCCCGATTCCCCGCCGTTCGTCCAAGTGGGGGACAAAGTAAAAAAGGGGCAGACCCTCTGCATCCTCGAAGCGATGAAGATCATGAATGAGCTTGATGCGGAATTTGACTGCACGATCCTCGATATCCTCGTGGCTGACGGGGAAGCGGTCGAGTACGACAAACCCCTCTTCGTCGTCGAGAAGCTCTGATCATGGCTCAGATCAAGCGGATCCTGATCGCCAACCGGGGGGAGATCGCCCTCCGTGCGATCCGGACGATCAAGGAGATGGGCAAAGAGGCGGTTGCGGTCTATTCGACCGGGGACAAAGAGGCGGGGTATCTGCAGTTTGCTGATGCGTCGATCTGTATCGGTAGCGAGAAGAGTGCCGACAGTTACCTCAACATCCCGGCGATCATCTCAGCCGCGGAGCTGGCGGAGTGCGACGCGATCTTCCCCGGATACGGCTTTTTGAGTGAAAATCAGGATTTTGTCGAGATCTGCGAGCGGCACGGGATCACCTTCATCGGTCCGAGCGTCGAGGTGATGCAGATGATGAGCGACAAATCCAAAGCCAAGCAGGTAATGGCCGAGGCGGGGGTTCCCACCATCCCCGGCAGCGACGGCGCGGTACGCACCGCTGACGCAGCCCGCAAACTGGCGGATGAGATGGGCTATCCGGTCATCCTCAAGGCCGCGGCCGGCGGCGGTGGACGCGGGATGCGGGTAGTGGATGCCCCCGAGCGGATGGAGCAAGCCTTCCTCGCCTGCGAATCGGAAGCGGTGAGCGCTTTTGGCGACGGGACGCTGTATATGGAAAAATTTATCGAAGCCCCACGCCACGTCGAAGTACAAATCATGGGCGATAAGCATGGCAACGCCATTCACCTCGGGGAGCGGGACTGCTCGATGCAGCGGCGCCACCAGAAACTGATCGAAGAGTCCCCGGCACAGGTGCTCGACGAAGATCGCCGTACCAAACTGCACGAAGCGGCAGTACGGGCGACGAAGCACATCGGGTACGAAAACGCCGGGACGTTTGAGTTTCTCGTGGACAAGCACAACAACTTCTACTTCATGGAGATGAACACCCGCCTTCAGGTGGAGCACTGCGTGAGCGAAGAGGTGAGCGGACTGGACATCATCGAGTGGATGATCCGTATTGCTGAGGGTGAAGCACTGCCCAGGCAAGAGGAGATTCGCCTGGAAGGGCACGCCATCGAGTGCCGGATCACGGCCGAAGATCCGGTCAGTTTCCTCCCCAGCCCCGGCAAGATCGTCAAATGGATCGCTCCGGGGGGCAAGGATGTCCGGATCGACACCCACGCGTTCTGCGGCTACACCGTACCGCCCCATTACGACTCGATGGTGGGCAAGCTGATTGTCTGGGCTCCCACCCGGGAGCGTGCTATCGCCAAAATGCAGCGGGCACTCGATGAATTTGAAGTCGAAGGGATCCGCACGACAATCGACTTTCACCGCAAAATGATGCGCAACCCCGACTTCCGCAGCAACAACTTCGATACCAAATATCTCGAGGAGTATGCCGGATGAGTGTCGTGACCCGTTTCGCCCCGTCCCCCACGGGGTATCTGCACATCGGGGGACTCCGGACGGCGCTGTTTTCGTGGCTGACGGCACGGCACCACGGCGGGACGTTCCGACTGCGGATCGAAGACACCGATCTCAGCCGCAATTCCGAGGAGGCGATGGCGGCGATCCTCCGTGCGTTTGACTGGGTGGGACTGAGCTACGACGGAGAGGTGGTCTACCAGTCGCAGCGCTTCGACCTCTACCGGGAGTACATCGACCGCCTCCTCGAAGAGGACAAAGCGTACCGGTGCTATATGACCCGGGAGGAGCTCGATGCTCTCCGCGAGGCGCAGATAGCACGGGGGGAACGTCCCCGCTACGACAGCCGGTACCGGGATTTCACCGGAACGCCTCCGGCGGGGGTCAATCCGGTGATCCGGATCAAAGCGCCGCAGGAGGGGACGATCGTCATCGACGACGGGATCAAGGGGCGGATTGAGATCGCTGCTGAGGAGGTGGACGACTTCATTATCGCCCGCAGCGACGGTACTCCGACGTACAATTTCGTGGTTGCCATCGACGATGCGCTCATGGAAATAACCGACGTGATCCGGGGAGACGATCACCTCTACAACACCCCCAAACAACTCGTCATCTACGGAGCACTCGGGTTCACGCCGCCTCGCTTCTACCACGTGGCGATGATCAACAACGAACAAGGCAAGAAACTCAGCAAACGCGACGGAGCCACCGACGTAATGGAGTACAAAGCCCGGGGGTTCCTCCCCGAAGCGCTGCTGAATTTCCTCGTGCGTCTCGGGTGGAGCCACGGCGATCAGGAGATCTTCTCGCTTGAGGAGATGATTGAGCTCTTTGATCCCAGAGATATCAACAAATCGGCCTCGAGCTACAACCTCGACAAACTTCTCTGGCTCAACGCCCACTACATCAAAGCCAAACCCGACGCGGAGCTGATCGAGCTCCTCAAGGATTTCGGTGTCGACCTGAGCGATCACCCCAAAGCCTCCGCGATCCTTGCCGCCACCAGAGAGCGGGGGAAAACCCTTGTCGAACTGGCCGGGCAGATCCGGCTCATCACCGAGGTGCCTGCCGCCTACGACGAAAAAGCGGTCAAAAAGGCGTTCAAAGAGGACACCGTCGAACTCCTCAAGGATTTTTCGTTCCGCCTCTATAAAAACCAACCTGAATCTCAAGAGGATTTTCATGTCGAGATGCAGCGGCTGGTTGAAGAGAGAGAGATCGGTTTCGGCAAAATCGGTATGCCGCTGCGGGTCTCACTGCTCGGGAGCATGACCGGAGCCGGGATGGATGAGGTGATGGCAATCCTCGGAGTCGACGAGACGATTGCGCGGATTGAGAGGGCGATTGGGGAATTAGGAGTGAGGAATTAGGAGTGAGGAATTTTGGTATGCGTTGTTTGCAACGCCTTGTATTGTTTTGCGCCAGAAAACGCTCGAATGCACAACCGGGGAGAAGTTGACAATTTGTTGACGTAGCTTGGTTATAATTGGGTTTATCACCTCTACAAAGCAGGAGTTGGCATGAAAAGGATGATATTGGGGATTGCGGCATTGCTCTTGATCGGCTTGAACGGTTGCGGTTCGGGCAATACCCGCACTAACAACCTAGACAACACCATCTCTCCCCAGAAGGTTGACGCTGAAGTGACCGATATCCTCGGCGTAGACGACTCTGCGCCGACTCAAATGAGCAAGGATGCCAAAGCAATGGTCGGCAACTGGTATGGCAAAAAGGGGTATATGCAGATCGCTCTGCAGCTTCGGGCGGACGGAAGTTATCGATATAAGGAGTCTTTGGGTATCGGCAAGTTTCACAACATCCAGAGGTCACTCTCCTACGAAGGAAAATGGAGGCTGGCACAAGGCAACGCCCAGTTGCTTCTCGATCTCAACGATGCGGATATACCGCTGGTGCTGAGCAACCGCTTCCCCACACTTCAGAGCGCCGGAGGGATCACGCTCTATGGCGGATCGGGGATCGACAAAGAGTATGCCATGCAGATCGATACGGCAAAAGATACGATCACACCCGCAACACATGAGAATACGGTCAAAAAGATTTTGGCAAAACCGCTGCGTGGAAAACTGCCCAAGTATTTTACGATGGTGGCTGCCAAAGCCAACAGCGAATCGTTCTGGAGCGCAGCAGGCATCAAGCCTCCGGGGTACAGCTATGGACACAAGATCTACAAGCCCTTCCTCGACTGGGATGTCAAGAACTGGGAGTATGCCAAAAAGCGCAACGAGGAGGATCCTGAGAATCACATCATTGTCATCAGCGACGAGAGCTGGACGGTGTTTATGGGGCACAGGAAGGAGTATGAGCGCGCCATCATGGATCCGGAGAAGCTCTACAAATGGCTCTTCTACTGGAAAACAGAGATGATGCAGCTGGGTCGGCTCAAAAACGGCGTGATACACATTTTCGCCGGCGACCCGCCCCCCTATTTCATGGGCAATATCCGAACCATGCACGACAACGACGCCTCAAAAGTGCCTGCGAAGATCACCGAGACGCGCTTCCCCGATGCGCTGGAGCTCAATCCTTCTCAATCCTTTGCCGGCATCTTTCAGGTGATGGATTATATTCGGATGAAGTATGCCCCCAATGTCCGGATGGGGTATACTCTCAAAGAGTGGGGCATCCAGGGGCTGGCAGACACCGAACCTGGCGGCGGCTGGGAGAACGATCCTGATTTGCAGAAGATGGCCGATGAGGTCAACTCCTTCGGGGTCTCCTGGGATTATCTGGCGTTCAACTTCAACCCCACCGGTACATTGGGCAAAAGAGACGATGCAGTCTACAAAGTTCGCGCCAAATACTTCGGCACCGTAGCAAAAAAACTCCTCAAGCGCGACGCCAGTGCGCCCAACGGCGCCAAAGCGTGGATCTGGAAAAGCAGCCTCTGGTCCAACCACCCCTCTTTCTATTTTCGCAATATCAGCTTCCTTGCCAACGAAGCCAATGTCGCCGGCATGACGCTCGGACACGGCAACGACTGGTCGGGTCATCCGCTGGACGACTTCAAGGATCCTGCCAAATCCTGGCCGCTGAAAAGTTGGATCGAAGAGTACTATACGGGCGTGGACAAGGGTGTGAGTCCAAACGGAACGATCGGCAAAGTCTATCTGCCGTAAACGGGTCAAGGCAAAGACACTCTTGTCCGGTGCCCGAATCTGCAACCAAGACCTCTGAATAATC
>JALVQH010000071.1 GCA_027031505.1 Campylobacteraceae bacterium
GCCTACAACAAAGAGAAAAACGCCACCGACACCGGCGAAGAGAAGAAGGTACGCACCACCCTTGATGCCTACCTCAATATCCGATCCCCTTATGAGCGGGTGCGGATCACACTGCTCATCAAGCGGCTGAGCAAAAACTACATGATCAAATGTTCCGCCTGTCACGACGACTATGCCAACGGCGTCATCGGTCCCTCACTGCTCGACAAGAATGCGACCTTCATCTACGACCGCATCGTCGCGTTCAAAAACGGCACGAAGCACAACGTCCTGATGAAAGAACTGGTCAGCCAGATGCCCGAGAGTGAACTCAAAGCACTCGCCGAAGAGATCGCAAACTTCAACACCGAAATTCGCAAAATGAGGAACGAAAAATGAAACACATCATCGCATTGATCACCGTAGGATTGGCCGTATGGGCTTCGGTCTATATGGCGCAGCTGGACACCGCCGTACACAAGCTCGATTCCATCGCCCGCATCATCAAGAGTACCGCCATGGAGGATACCAAACTCGGTGGTCAGACGCTCAAGACCAAACCGGCCGCCCACCAGCCCGCCGCCACGACCAAAACCGTCTCCAAGTCGGACGAGATGGACAAAAAACTCGCCGCCCTCAAGAAGCGGGCCGGGAATCTCGAAGCGTTTACCGTCAGCCCGCTGTATAAGACCAAGTGCGCCTCGTGCCACGGCAACACCGGGCAGGGGATCGTCGGGCCCAAACTGCGCGGACGGGACAAAGCGTACATTCTGGCTAACCTCAAAGCCTTCAAAGCCGGTACCCGCAAAAACTATGTCATGTACGGTTTGCTGAGCAAAATGAGTGATGACGATCTCGAGAATCTGGCGACCGAGATTGGAACCTTCCAGGCCAAATACGATGAAGCCATGAACAAACAGTAGAACTTTCAATAACTATCCGCCAAGGAGAGCGTAATGGATCGCTATAACAGTTCGATTCGCGAGATACTCAATGCGTCGTTTTTTTCGACGTTTTACTACATCAACAAAGACGGGAAGAAACGACCGACGATCCGGGCATGGCGCTGGCTGAGCATTGTCCTGATCAACCTGGCGTTTTTCCTCTCGTTTCACATCGATATTCAGCTGCTTGAAGGGACGCTCAACGGCTCAAGGCTTCTGGGCTTTCACCTGATTGACCCCTTTACGGGACTGGAGATTTGGGCAGCCGAACACCACATCCACACCAATGTCATTATCGGTACGGCGACACTGGTTGCGTTTTACTTCCTTTTTGGCGGCAAGGCATACTGTTCGTGGGTCTGTCCGTATGGGCTGCTCAGTGAACTGGGGGAGCATTTCCACCTCAAACTCGTCCGCAAAAAGATCATCAAAGAGCACACCTTTGATCCCCGCTACCGTTTTGTGTTCTGGATCATTTTCCTGATTGCCGCTGCGGTGGACGGGTATCTCGTGTTCGAACTGATCAACCCGATCGGGATCATCAGCCGTTTCATCACCTACGGGTGGACGCTGGCGATCACCTGGGTGGTGATCATCCTCGCGTTCGAGATTTTCTATTCGCGCCGGGCTTGGTGTACTTACGTCTGCCCCGTGGGGACGACCTACAACCTCCTCGGCTGGATCAGCATGACCAAACCCAAGTGGGACATGAACAAGTGTGATCACTGCGGTGCCTGCCTCGTGGCGTGCCCCGAACCGCACGTACTGGAGTTTATCAAGCCCAAGTACGACAAACAGCGCAAAGAGAAAGGGGTCGAGACCCAGCTTGTGGTCAACGGCGACTGTACCCTCTGCGGACGCTGCATGGATGTCTGCCATACCGATGCGTACAACTATGACTTCCGCCTCAAGGATCTGGTCTGATGGCGCTGGTGCAGATCGAGAATGTCACCAAGAGCTTCATGGGGGCTCGTGTCCTTGATGAGGTGAGTATCACGATCGATGCTGGAGAGCGCATTGCGATGATGGGGCCAAACGGTGCGGGTAAAACGACACTCGTGCGGGCGATGCTCGGCTTTTACCGGATCGAGAGTGGTTCGATCCGCCTCGGAGGCTTCGATCCGATGAAGCAGCGGGTGAAAGTGCTCGAAAGCGTCAGCTTCATCC